>NZ_JADYXM010000039.1:0-662 GCF_015864305.1 Pseudoalteromonas sp. NZS71_1
GTTGTTTTGGTTGCTTGCCATCCTTTGCATACGTTAAACGCTGTTTGATGCTGGTATGGTCTGACTCTTCTGGGGTGTTAGCCATTTTGGCTCTAATGGGGTTTAAATCGACATACGCCATGCAGGCCGCAAGGGCTGCTCCATCTAATAATGCTTGAGACGTAAATCGTCCCTCCCAAAAACGGCCAGTGCAGTTATCTTCTTTATTTGCTCTGCGAGCAATGTTTTCATTTAACAACCGCATAAACCAGCTAATACTTGATAGGCGCTCGCGGTATTGTTTTACTGTTTGATTAAAAAAGATAAGTTCAGCTTTACTTAGCTTTTCACCCTGTATGTATTTTTGCGTAAGTACAGTGCCTTTACACAGCTTGTGCCAGCGAATAACAATCGCTTTATCATTCAGCCGATTCCCTTTTTTATCATCAACATACAGCACTAAATGGGTGTGATTACTCATAACAGCATAAGCACATACATCAATACAAAACACTTTGGCTAACTCAAGCAGTTTATCTTCAACCCAGCCTCTACGATGCTCGTAGGATTGACCTGTAAAGTGGTCTTCCCCACATAAAAATGCACGGCGTACGCAACGTGATCTGCAATGGTAGTACTTTGTATCAACCAAACTTACTTGGCGCTTTCTTGCGATTGCCATA
>NZ_JADYXM010000040.1:0-614 GCF_015864305.1 Pseudoalteromonas sp. NZS71_1
TCTGGGGATATATTAAGCCTTTCTAACAAAGGAAGGTTCATATTATCAATATGCCCACGCTTATCCTCTCGTATTATTCGCCCTGTTAGCTCAACAAGTTCAAGGTACGATTTAAGCTCAAACGGCAGCCCTTTGGGCATAATCTGACGAGGCATACCTGCAAAACGTAGTAACTGTTTAGGCTGTATACCTTCTGTCGCGCATGTTAAGCGCTTTTGTACACTGGTATGGTCTGACTCTTCTGGTGTGTTAGCCATTTTAGCCCTAATGGGATTTAAATCGACATAGGCCATACAAGCTGCAAGTGCTGCTTCATCTAGTAATGCCTGCGATTTGAATCGGCCCTCCCAGAACCTACCAGTGCAGTTATCTTCTTTATTTGCTCTGCGCGCAATGTCTTCATTTAAGAGCCGCATAAACCAGCTGATACTTGATAAGCGTTCGCGGTATTGTTTAACCGTTTGGTTGAAAAAGATGAGCTCAACTTTACTTAACTTTTCACCTTGTACATATTTCTGCGTTAACACTGTGCCTTTACACAGTTTATGCCAGCGAATAACAATCGCTTTATCATTCAGTCTGTTTGCTTGATTATCATCTACATACAGGACTAA
>NZ_JADYXM010000041.1:0-604 GCF_015864305.1 Pseudoalteromonas sp. NZS71_1
CATCAAGCTGATTCGCAACGCTGTTGCAAAGAACAAAGGCGCAACAAATTGTGCCAGCACAGCTCACGGCTTATGGGAGCGTTAGCTGTATTGTCGTACTGTTGTGATTATATAATGTTACAGATTTTCCGTTGCTCAAAAAATGTTCTTCACATATATTTAATTGATACTTAATTGTTTTAATAAGAGGGATTTATGAAAATATTACACAAATGGATAATTTTGGCGGGTTTATTATTAGCCGCTCTTATTTCGTATGGCTACGGATTTTCTCAAGGCATAGTTATCTTTATTGTTTTAGGTGTGGCTTTGGAACTTACATTTTGGTTTGGTGTTTTTGGTAAAAAGCAGCAATGTAACGAACACCCCCGCAACTAATCTACAGCTAACAACACGCCCTGAGGTGGACAGCAAGCGCTAAAGCTCACTTTCCACCGCAAATTTTAACAGCGGTTAAGTAAGTTGATTCATCGTAGGGCGTATGTGTTTTCCAGCACCTAAATAGTATTCGTGTCCACTTAAACGTCAATGATTTGATGATGGTATTATGAGGTTTTCCTTTGGCCATTAGCTTTATTGTTGGTTATTTCATGTAAATTAATTC
>NZ_JADYXM010000042.1:0-553 GCF_015864305.1 Pseudoalteromonas sp. NZS71_1
AGAATGCGGTTAACTTTGATAGTATTATCGATATTTTATAGTTCTTTTTTATTTGCTCATAAAGATACTGGGGTTAAAATCCAAGATGATGGAGTTTTAATTGGTCTTCCGCAGAAATATGAACCTGCATCATTTGATCGTAAATCATTAACTCTTCAAATTGCAGATAAAAAATTAATTATGCCAGAGTGCCTTTCAAAGTATTTTGGAGATAATAGTACATTTATGTATTCATTGGATATATCAAGTTCTTGGTATCATAATTTAACGCGTTTACCACCATATTTAAATATGACTATAACTCCCGACAATCAAAATATTGAATATACTATTAGGTTTAATATGAACACCTTAGAAGTAATGAAAGGGTATAGTTTGCCTAAAAAAAGAGGAGTTCAAGGTGTCAGGTATAGTTTAGAACCACTTGGCTTTACATCAGAGTGCTTAACATCTATTAAAATAGTTTCGGTGGAATAAACACCTAACAAGGGTTTTCAAGCCGGACAAATTACAGTTGGCTTTTTGTTCGTGCCTCACTTATTTTAGCCAACTG
>NZ_JADYXM010000043.1:0-534 GCF_015864305.1 Pseudoalteromonas sp. NZS71_1
TAAGCCAGCACGTAAAGGGTTTGCCACTATATACCTTGCTTGACCTATTAAATCTTCATCATTTCTTATTTTGTGGTCATAGTAATTTGATTGCCATATCTTTCCGTGTGTACCACTATGTTTATTAAGTCTATAAGTTGTAATGTTTTTAAAATCCCTAACTAAGTTTGAAAGGTCAAGGCTACTATTTAACTGTAAAATCCAATGTATATGATCAGGCATGATTACGTAGCAGATAGTATTAAGTGAATTTTTTCTTGAAAATCTAATGAGTTCACTCGCAATTAGCCGAGCACATAAAAAGTTAGCAAATAATGGCTTACGAAAATCACAACAAATTGTAATAGAGTAATAAGCGTTTACCGAAGTGCAGCGTCCTTTTAAACGTTTATGTGTGTTAGCCATATAATTAATTTCCATTTGAATAAATTAAATTGCGCGAGCAAGCTTCACGCCTACGTGGATTTTTATCCTTGGTGTATGGTGACCATGTAGGCGCCTTGCTTGCTGGCGCACTAAAAGCGCAGCTTTTAC
>NZ_JADYXM010000005.1:0-290265 GCF_015864305.1 Pseudoalteromonas sp. NZS71_1
TTAACCATACAACGCCAAACGCGTTTTATGTGATAGTGAAACAAGCGAAGAAGTTAATATAACTAAAGTAGATATTACTTAGAAAGACTTAAAAAATATTATCAGATATTTTCCAAATTCAGTTAGTGCGTAGTAATACGGATTAACGCCCAAATTTGCTTGGTGACAATAGCGTTTTGGACCCACCTGACTCCATGCCGAACTCAGTAGTGAAACGAAACAGCGCCGATGATAGTGTAGCATTTGCTATGTGAAAGTAGGACATTACCAGGCTTCAAATTGTAGAAAGCCCGAATCTAACGATTCGGGCTTTTTTACGTCTGCAAAAAAGTGAAATATGAGTAACTAACATTACGCACTCGATTTCTCTCCAATTTATCTAAATGTACAAGTCGAGCTGAATAGCTCATTACTTCAGTACTAAAGTTTATAACCAAATCTAAAGGCTATTTAAAATAGTCCGTAAGCTTGAGTTTCTTCACTTTCAGATTCTTCTAGTTGTGTTGGTTTAAATATTACGCTTGGATCAATTAATACACTGTGCTTTTGTGAAAGCTTGATTAATCCTCGCATCATATTTTTAGTTTGTGGGTCTAGATCAAAACCAACCTCAGTGAGCTTATCTAGTGGTTTAATGTCTTCTTTTTTATAGTCGATATTATCTTCGACTTTATCTACCAATAACCCTACGTGTGGGTTTAAGCCGTCTTTAGTGGTAAAAACAATAATAGGTTTATAGTCTAAGGTTATTTGCTCTTTAGCTGATTCGAATAAACGCTCTAGCTGAATTAGGTTACTACGCTTAATTTTTTCGAGCAGAGCTGATACTTGTTTATAATCGCTTTGATTATGAGCTGATATAGCTTCTTTTACCGTTTCTAGCAATGATTGGAAAGGTTCGTTAAGTCGAGACATTGTTAGTTTTAAGTCTTCATTATCGGTGTTGAACTCTTTGTAAAACAGAACAAAATCTTGTAGCTCTGCGTCATTGCTTGAAATAGAAGCTGAGCTATTTGATAAGTTACTTTGAAGGGTATTGAACCAGTTTAATAGTTTTTCTTGCCATGTTCTTAGTTGTTTTAGTACATGCGCATTACTTTGTTCGGTTGAGATATTATTTAAAATAATACCTAAATCAAAAACAGGCGTTGGTATATCCATATAATCTTTAACACCAATAAAGCTTTTATTATTGTTTGGTAAAGTTGTTAGATTATTGTCAAAGCGCTCTGTTAATAAAATATCGAGTATTTTAAGTGAAATTGTTTTGCAGCCCACTTTAAAGTTTATTAATTCCATGCCTTTATCTTAATTTACCTGTTAATGCTTTAAGGATAGAACAAATTAAATAAATAGCTTAAAGATGGATAAGATTTAATAGAGATAGGTAACTAGGAGTTATTAGATGGCACTAGTGAGGTTTTTTATGGCACGTTTAAATTGATTCTCAAGCTGCTTTTTTCCTAATAAACCTAATTGTTGAATCACTTTTTCATTACATTCATTTTGAAGCACTAACTTTATTAAAAGTTGTTTATCAGACTCTGTTAATTGAGACATACAAGAAGGAGACTGGTTCACTACTTGCCAAAGAGTCGCAGAGATATTAAATTGAGTGAAGTTACTGTTTACGAGCAAGGCTAATTGTTTGCGAGTCTCGGGGCTTACTAACTCATCGCTAAATCCTTCAATTAAAATACCTACAAGTTGCCAATCCAGTGTTTTAAAGTGTGTTAAAAGAGCATAAAAAAAGTCGTTTTTAAACTGCTTTTTCAAAGGTCTAATAATTGCACTTTTGTTACTTAAGCATTTAACCACAAGCGCCGAATGTTCAGCTGTGCTTTTATCGCGTTGATAACCCAGTTTTACGGTATTAAATCCTTGTTTTTGCCAAAAATTAAGTAGCTGCGCTGTTGCGCCAAAGCTTGCACCAAACCAACTACATTGGCTTTTTACTTGCGACTCGCAATAGCTAAGTAGCTTTTTACCAAAACCCATATTGTGAGAGCTCGGATCAATCGCTATTCGTACAACGCGAGCGCTCAACTGTGTTAAGTAGTCATTATTAAAACTAAGTTGTGAGAGGGTTTGAGCCATTAAATGACCCTGTGGGCGGCGCTCTCCGCTTATAACCTGTAGAGCAAGGTCTTCACTTAAACCACCTTCTATTGCGATTAAACATACGCCAACTAATTGATTGTTAATTTTGCTGATGAATATTCGTTGCGATGGTGCGTCTAGTAGTTGGCGTAAATCGTTTACACTACTTTGATAGTGAGCCAATGCAAGTAGGGCAATAACTTGTTGCAGTAAAGACTCATTGTTTACAAGGGATTGCTGAGTTACTTCGCTATGAACTGGCTGTTCTAATTGATTACTACCTAATTCTTTATATTGTGCATCGAGTGCAAGCAAGGTGCGAATGTGCTTCTCGAGGGGATCGTGTTTAGCAAAACGCAGTGGCTCATCAAGCGTTACAACTTTAGAGGCTTTATAGTGCGCTTTAATATAGTTACTAAAGCGAATGGTATAACCCCTACCATTGCCCTCATACCCAACCAGTGTACTTGCAAATACTATACGAGGGTAATGAGCTAGCATTTTTAGCAATAACGGAACAGGGATTGCTGCAGCTTCATCAACGAGTAGTAAATCGCACTCAGGTAGTGTGTTTAATAACGCGTCAGGTGCAACGTAGTGCAAGTTGGCGAGCTGTTTATGTTCAGCGTTGTATTGCAGGTCTAACTCGTTGGCTAAATGTTTAAAGCTACTATGGGTCGCTTTAAACTGAGTGCTGCAAATAATTACTTTTTTATCAGCTAATTTTGCGGCTGCTAAGCCAAGTGCTGCCGACTTGCCTCTACCTCTATCAGCATTAATGAGTAAAGGCCTGTTGGCACGGCCATTAGCTACTTTTACTATTTGTTCAACGCAGTTTTGCTGTGGTAGATAATCAATTTTATTATCCGTAACAGAGCTGACGAGATTACTAATACAGCCATTTTGTTCACTAAAATGAAAAGCGGGTAATCGCTTAATAATAGTCGCGAAACGTTGATTAAATAAACTGTAGTCAATACTCTGACCGTGTGATTGCACTGTACTTAATGAGGGGTCTTGCCAAGAGGCTAAATCATTTAATTCGGGCAGTAATAAAAACAGCATACCGCCTGCTTTAACGGTGCCGGTAAGTGCTGCAAGTTTATCAGGGTGTAAACCACTAAAACCATCGTAAACAGCATGAGCAAATTCTTGCCCTAAAATTTGGTGAGTGCGAGTAGGCCAGTACGAATTTTTGATCGCGCACTGCTTTGATACAACAAGTGTATTGTTTTCATCTATTAATGAGTTAAGTAATTCATAACACCAAACTGAGCTGCCAGTAATTAGCACTAGCTGACGATGATATGCGCCAGCTAGTTGTTGTTCTAACTCATTTAGGTGAGCTTTATACAGCTTGTAATCGTGCATAGGCCGTTACTAACCATTTACTGCCAAGGTCGTCAAAGTTTACTTGTACGCGAGATTGCGCGCCACTGCCTTCGTAATTAAGTACGGTACCAATACCAAATTTAGCATGCAAAACTCGTTGTCCTAAGTTAAAGCCACTGTCTTCAAATGCGGCATGACTAACTGATGCGCTAAAACGTCCGGCGGCAGGTGGGCGAGAAACCTGTGTTTTAATACGGATTTCTTCTACGCAGTCCTCAGGTATTTCGCGTAAAAAGCGTGATGGGCTATGGTATTTTTCTTGCCCGTATAAGCGGCGACTCTCAGCATGGCTAATGTATAACTTATCCATTGCTCGTGTCATGCCTACATAACAAAGGCGGCGCTCTTCTTCTAAGCGGCCAGACTCTTCGTTGCTTTGCTGAGAAGGGAACATGCCTTCTTCTACGCCCACCATAAACACAAGTGGAAACTCTAAGCCTTTAGCTGAGTGAAGAGTCATCATTTGTACGGCGTCTTCGTGCTCTTCTGCTTGCCCCTCACCTGACTCAAGTGATGTATGCGCTAAAAAGCCTTGTAAAGGCGAGCTGTATTCTTCGTCTTCAGGAAGTTCGTACTGGTCACATGCGCTAATTAGCTCTTCTAAGTTTTCTACGCGAGCACGGCCTTTTTCACCTTTTTCAGCTTGGTACATTGCCATCAAGCCTGAGGTTTGAATTGTGTACTTGGCTTGCTCATGCAAAGTTAGATCGCTAATTTTATCTTCTATTTGTTCAACGAGTTCTACAAACTTACTTACTGCACCAGAAGCACGACCAGATAAATGCTGTTGTTCTACAATTGCTTTGGCGGCATACCAAAGCGGTAACGATTCTGCTCGAGCGCAGTCGCGTATATGGCTCAATGTTTTGTCGCCAATACCGCGTGCTGGCGTATTAATTACACGCTCAAACGCGGCATCGTCTTGACGATTACCTACTAGGCGTAAATACGAAAGCGCATCTTTAATTTCTTGTCGTTCGAAGAATCGCATACCACCATAAATACGGTATTTTAAGCCTTCTTGCAGCATGGCCTCCTCAAGTACACGAGATTGCGCGTTACTACGGTATAAAATTGCGGCATCTTGTAGGGCATTACCTGCATTTAACCAGCTTCGTAGTTTGCTACTTACAAAGCGTGCTTCGTCTAACTCATTAAATGCTGCATAAATAGAGATTGGCTCGCCGTCGTTACCGTCGGTCCACAAGCTTTTACCCATACGTTCTGAGTTATTTTGAATTAATGCGTTAGACGCTTTCAAAATAGTCGCTGTTGAGCGGTAGTTTTGTTCAAGACGAATGGTTTCTGCGCTAAAGTCAGTTAAAAAACGTTTAATGTTTTCGATTTTAGCACCACGCCAACCATAAATGCTTTGGTCATCGTCGCCTACAATCATAATGCTGTTAGTATCGCCAGCAAGTAATTTTAACCAAGCATATTGAATGGTATTTGTATCTTGGAACTCGTCTACGAGCATATGCGCAAAGCGTTGCTGATAATGACGCAGTAACGTAGGGTTATTTTTTAACACTTCGTAGCTGCGTAGTAATATTTCAGCAAAATCAACTAGGCCCGCTCTATCACAGGCCTCTTGATAGGCGGCATAAACACGCAGCATCATTTGCTCATTAATATCGTATGCTTGAATATCTTTAGGGCGAAGTGCTTCATCTTTTTTGGCGCTTATGTACCAGCCAAATTGCTTAGCGGGCCATTTTTTATCATCAATATTCATCGATTTTAATAAGCGCTTGATCATCCGAAGCTGATCGTCAGAGTCTAAAATTTGAAAGGCTTCTGGTAAATTAGCTTCACGGTGATGAGCACGTAAAATACGATGCGATAAACCATGGAAAGTACCAATCCACATACCACCTACAGGCGCTTCTAGTGTTTCTTCAACGCGGCCACGCATTTCTTTAGCGGCTTTATTAGTAAAAGTAACTGCAAAAATACTGTAAGCGGAGGCTTGCTCAACTTGCATAAGCCACGCAATACGATGAACTAACACTCGTGTTTTACCAGACCCAGCACCTGCTAATACCAGCATGTTTTGTAGTGGGGCTGCAACGGCATCGCGTTGTTTGTCATTTAAGCCATCGAGTAATTGTGAAACGTCCATCGTTACGCCTTTTTAATCAATATTGTGGCCAGTATAACAGGTGTTTTTGTTAGGCTAAATAAAATACTGTTTTTATAAACAGCTATTTATAAAATAGTGTTCAAAACGAGTAACTTGCTAATTAATTGAGCGAATAGAAAAGTGCAAACACATAACAAAAATTGCTAATTTGACCTAAAGTTAGCAAAATTTACTAACTCTCTAAATCTAGACTAATTTAACTATTTGATTTGTAAGCTTTAATAAATTGGCATAGAGTGTGTAAGTAAATAATTATAAAATCAAATAAATACAGAGGTTAGTATGGCAGATCAAGGTTCTGGCGGTAACGTAATCGCAGCATTATGTAATATATTTTTTCCTGGTTTAGGGCAGTTAGTGCAAGGGCGTATTTTAGCGGCTATATTTTTTGCACTCGCTATTATAATAAGTTACGCACTAATTTATGTGCTTGTAGGCTTTGTACTTGTGCCTATTATTTACTTATGGTCGATTATTGACGCAGCGCGTTATAGATCGCGAAGTTAACGGTTTTCAAGTTGAGTAAAATAGCGCCCATGTGGCGCTATTTTACTTTATATGTCCTGTGGTTTACGGGCGTTTACGTATATAATTACGCAATTAAAGATTTACAGGCAAACCCTATGGAATATCAATTTATTCGCGACCCTATTAGTGGGCTACGTATTAAAATAAGCAGTGAACACGCTATTATTGGTCGCTGGCTAAACGAAGAAATAGGCAAAGACAAAGTAGCCATGGTGCAAGCGCTTATTGCATCGGTGAGTTCAAGCTATGAGCCGCTAACGCTAAAAGGCCAAGAAATAGATTTAATATTAACGAAAGACGAAGCATTATTTGAAGCCCATGCGCTTCATCAAGACAGCGAAGACCTAATAGCGTATCAAGATGACGATTTAGCGCTTGAAGAAAATGGTTTAAGTAGTGGTTGTGGCTTTGAAGATTTCATTGATTTAATTGATTCATGGCATGAGTTTACGACGTCACGATAAACATAACTAGCACACTAATAAAAATATACAGCAATGCACAATCAGCATTTTATCTGTATTATTACACCAACGAACATTACGCCAATCAAAACGACAGGAACTGATATGTCTGCCAATTTAAACAAGCTAGTAGTGATGCTAGAAATGCAAAACGCCATGAATACTAAAGTACATGAGCAATGGTTTACTCAAGGGTTTGAATGGTACCGCGCTATTTGGGTTGAGTGTGCTGAAATGTTGGATCATCATGGTTGGAAATGGTGGAAAAAACAAACACCAGATACTGAACAAGTTATTTTAGAGTTGGTTGATATTTTTCATTTTGGTCTATCGCTTAGAATTGACGGTGAAACTAGCTACGAAGACTTAGCAAAGCAACTTGAAACTGAGCTTAGCAATGCTCAACAAGCTGATGACTTTAAACAAACACTAGAGATATTGGCGGCGTCTGCTGTTGCTGATAAAACGTTTAATGCAGGTGCCTTTGCCGGCTGTATGGCGCAAATGGGTATGGATATTGATGATTTATATCGCGGCTACGTAGGTAAAAACACGTTAAACTTTTTCCGCCAAGATCACGGTTACAAAGATGGTAGCTATATTAAAGAATGGAATGGGCAAGAAGATAACGAGCATTTAGTTGAAGTAGTTAAAAGCCTTGATACAGAACATGCAGATTTTGCAAAGTTAGTATATCAAGGGCTAGAAGCGCGTTACCCAAAAATTTAAGTCACGTAAGTTGAGTTAGATAATCTTACGATAGTCGGTAACACTTAGGTAATCGGCTATTTCGTTATGTGGTTGTTGGCTATCTGGGTTAGCAACTGCAAGTAAGTGCTCAATGCCGTATTCTCGTGCAGCATTCAAAACCGGCACACTGTCATCTACAAACAAAGTGCGCTGCTTATTAAACCCTAAGTCTTTTTGTACTTGGTGCCACAAACTTTGTTGCTCTTTACTTACTCCATATTCATGAGTAGACACTACGCCATCTAGGTAGTTATCAATCGCTGTATGCTCAAATTTAAGCATGACACTCTCAGGGTGGGCGTTGGTAAGTAAAATTAACTCTTTGCCTGCTTTTTTAAGCTCAGTTAAAAAATGAGGTACGTCTTCGCGCATTTTAATTAAATGCTGAGACTCTCGTTTAAGCTCCATTATAGGCAAGCTTAATTGCTGCTCCCAATAATCTAAACAATACCACTGTATTTGACCGCTCACAGCTTGATAGCGTTTTAAAATATCTGCTTTAGCTGCATCTAGGCTAATGCCCCTTGCTAATGCGTGTTGCGCAGGAATAACGTTAAGCCAAAAATGACTGTCGTAATGTAAATCGAGTAATGTTCCATCCATGTCGAGCAAAACGGTATCGATTTTTGACCAATTTAACATAGGAATTTCAACTTATAAGGTTTATTATTGAACTAACTGCCATGATAGCAAATTAACGCCAATGACACAGAAAAAGCACCCAACACCACCACAAATCCTCAGTAACAATGTTGTCGCTAAAAGCCGCCTGTTTACTGTGGAGTCTTTAGAGCTAAAGTTTTCTAATAACGAAGAGCGCCAGTATGAGCGAATTCGCGGCGGTGGCCGGGGAGCCGTGATGATTGTTCCGTTAAGTGCAGACAACGAATTACTACTTGTACGTGAATACTGTGCGGGCACAAACGATTACCAGTTAGGTTTTCCTAAAGGCTTAATCGATCCGGGCGAAACGCCAGAGCAAGCTGCTAACAGAGAGCTTAAAGAAGAAATTGGCTTTGGTGCTGAGTATTTTAAACCATTAAGAACAGTAACAATGGCGCCGAGTTACTTTAATGCCACTATGCATATTTTATTTGCTAAGCAATTATACCCACAAACCCTTATTGGCGACGAACCAGAGCCGCTTGTTGTTGTTAAGTGGCCATTAACTCAGTGGCAGTCATTATTAGACCAAGAAGATTTTACCGAAGCACGCAGTGTTGCAGCTTTGCTATTATTAGATAAGTATTTAGCGTCTGGAGCTGCCGATGAATAAATTAATCGAACCGTGTATTGAATTAGCTGAGCGTGCTGGCGATGCAATTATGGCCATTTATAAAAAAGGCGATATTGGCCAACAAGAGAAATCAGATAATACGCCTGTTACCAAAGCTGACTTAGCAGCAAATGACGTACTGGTTGCTGGATTAAAAGTCTTAGCGCCCGATATCCCAATTATGTCGGAAGAAACACCTATACCTGCACTCGCCGACAGACAGGACTGGCAGCGCTATTGGTTGCTCGATCCGATGGATGGTACAGGCGAATTTATTTTAGAAAGTGGCGACTTTGCAGTAAACATTGCATTGATTGAAAATAATCATCCTGTGCTTGGCGTTATTCATTGGCCTGCAAAAGGTGTGACTTATTTTGCTACAGCTAAAAATGGTGCCTTTAAACGTGAAAACTCAATTGATAAGCAAATATCTGTAGCGCCGCCAGAGAACTTGACGCTTGCAGTGAGCCGCCGCCAAAAAATAGAAGCGGTGAGTCAGTATTTAAATAGTCAGTTTACAACTATTGCTATTGGCTCGTGCTCATTAAAAGCTTGTACTGTTGCAGAAGGCAAAGCAGATTGTTTTTTAAGAATTGGTCCAACGGGAGAGTGGGATACAGGTGCTTCACAAGTTATTGTTGAAGAAGCCGGTGGTTGTATTACCGATGCAGAATTTAACCCGCTAACGTACAACCAACGCGAGAGTACTGAGAACCCTGACTTTATAGTGATGGGGCATCCAGACTGGGAATGGCAAAAAATGATTAATCCGCATCAAAGGTTGAGCGCAGAATAGCAATTTGATTGCTTTTTGTTCGGTTGAACAACTTTAATTAGTTTAGGCCTTGCATTAAATGTTTATTCCTATATAGTAGCGCTCTCTTCAAGGCAGGCTCGTAAATATTACGAAAATGTTTTAAAGAAATTACAGGCGCGGGATGGAGCAGTCTGGTAGCTCGTCGGGCTCATAACCCGAAGGTCGTCGGTTCAAATCCGGCTCCCGCAACCAATATTTATATTGAAATTTGGTGCAATAGGTAGTTTTAAAAGGTCGTC
Source organism: Pseudoalteromonas sp. NZS71_1 (assembly GCF_015864305.1). Lineage (NCBI taxonomy): Bacteria > Pseudomonadati > Pseudomonadota > Gammaproteobacteria > Alteromonadales > Pseudoalteromonadaceae > Pseudoalteromonas > Pseudoalteromonas sp. NZS71_1. Next base: position 9,710 of record NZ_JADYXM010000005.1, read on the forward strand.
GGTTCACTCTTCACCTTCACAACTCCCGCAACCAATTTTTTATAAGATTTGGTTACTGTAAACTCTAGCTTAAGAGATAAAATAAAGTAGTCGATAGACTTAAAGTATACAGGCGCGGGATGGAGCAGTCTGGTAGCTCGTCGGGCTCATAACCCGAAGGTCGTCGGTTCAAATCCGGCTCCCGCAACCACTGCTTTAAATGGAAGCCAAGTTGTAATGTAGGCAACTTTAAACAAGCATACAAATTTCAGGCGCGGGATGGAGCAGTCTGGTAGCTCGTCGGGCTCATAACCCGAAGGTCGTCGGTTCAAATCCGGCTCCCGCAACCAATTCTTTAATTGGAAGCCAAGTTGTAATGTAGGCAACTTTAAACAAGCATACAAATTTCAGGCGCGGGATGGAGCAGTCTGGTAGCTCGTCGGGCTCATAACCCGAAGGTCGTCGGTTCAAATCCGGCTCCCGCAACCACTGAAATAAATAAGAATGAAACGACACGCTTAAAGCGTGTTTTTTTATGTCTAAAATTTGGTGTGTATATTGTGGCTCATAACCCGAAGGTCGTCGGTTCACCTTTTATAAATTCAGGCTCCCGCAACCATTGAAATAAATAAGAATGAAACGACACACTTAAAGCGTGTTTTTTTATTCCTGAAATTTGATGAGTGTGGTGATTTAGCTTATAGGTTAAAGATCGTCTTCACAGCATGAGGCATTAACTACTCATAAGCACAAGCTCCCGCCTCCCTGAGATACACTTCACAAAAGTTATAAACGACTTAAAATAAATAGTTATTACTTAAAACTTTGTTTAGTTTGTGTTAAAACGGCACAAATATTTTGGGTTGTTACAAATATGACTGAACTTTACCACTGGTTTGATTTAATAGGTATTGCGGTGTTTGCTGTATCGGGCACTTTACTAGCGTACGAAAAAAAAATGGATGGCTTTGGGGTCGTAGTTTTAGCGACGGTAACTGCTATTGGTGGTGGTACAGTGCGAGATCTAATTTTAGATGTTCCTGTCTTTTGGTTACACGATCAAAGTTACTTTTTTGCCATACTAGCTTCAGTATTTGTTACAACGCGCCTTATAAATAAACAAAAACCAATACCTCATTATATTTTACAAACAGCAGATGCGTTTGGTTTAGCTTTTTTTGCCGTAATGGGGGCGCAAAAAGCGCAACTTGTTGGTATGCCCGATATGACTGCGGTAATTATGGCTGTAATTACAGGCTGCTTTGGTGGATTAATTCGAGATGTGCTTGCACGCGAAATCCCTATGCTATTAAAAGGTGAGCTTTACGCTATTACCTGTATAGCGGGTGGCACTGTTTATACGCTTGGCATTAGTTTTTCGTTAGTAACCGAAATGGCGATGGTATTAGGTATGTTAATGACCTTATTGCTTCGTTTGGCTGCTATAAAATGGCAAATTACATTACACGTTTTTAAATATCCTGACTAAACTGGTGTAATAACACCATTTACTAGGATAAGGAATGTCGTTAGCTCGTATATTTTCTCGTGCTCAAGTGGGTATAAATGCCCCAGAAGTTATTGTAGAAGTTCACCTAGGAAATGGTTTACCCGCTTTTCATATAGTAGGCCTGCCCGAAGCGTCCGTTAAAGAATCAAAAGACAGAGTGCGTAGCGCACTCGAAAACTCTCAATTTGGTTTTCCCGACCAACGAATAACCGTAAATTTAGCCCCAGCCGACTTGCCAAAAGATGGCGGACGGTTTGATCTTGCTATTGCGGTGGGTATTTTAGTCGCCTCTGGGCAAATAGTGTGTCCTGATATTCATAAGTACGAGTTTTATGGTGAGCTTGCTCTTAATGGTGAGGTGCGTGGTGTAAACGCTATTTTACCTTCGGTACTTGCTGCAAAAGAACAAGATCGCTGCTGCTTTTTACCTCTTGCAAACGACAGCCTAGCAAGCCTAGTTAATGGCGTTAAACGCAAAGCCATAAGCTCTATTCAAGAAGTGTGGGGGGATTTACTTAATCAACAACCCTTACCATTAAATATAGAGTACCCCGACTGCACACAAGCCCCTGACTTTTTACTCGATTTAAGCGATGTGAAAGGTCAGCCCGGTGCAAAGCGAGTACTCGAAATTGCTGCAGCTGGCGGGCATAATTTACTATTTTTAGGTCCTCCAGGTACTGGTAAATCGATGCTGGCCCAGCGAATGGCAACTATAATGCCTACTATGTCGGACGATGAAGCTATTTCGACAGCTGCGCTTTACTCTATTATTGGGCAATCCATAGATTTAACTAATTGGCGACAGCGGCCATTTCGTAATCCGCATCATACGTGTTCAGCTGTTGCTTTGGTGGGGGGCTCTTCGAATCCCAAACCTGGTGAAATTTCTCTGGCACATAACGGTGTGCTCTTTTTAGATGAGTTACCGGAGTTCGAACGCAAGGTACTTGATTCACTGCGTGAGCCAATGGAAACCGGTACGGTTACTATTTCACGTGCCGCTAGGCAAATGGAGTTTCCGGCGCAGTTTCAGCTTATTACAGCATTAAATCCAAGTCCAACAGGAAGTCATACAGATAAGCGGGCAACTCCCGATCAAGTTATGCGTTATTTATCGCGCGTGTCGGGGCCTTTTATTGACCGTATTGATTTGCAAATAGAACTGCCTCGTCTAACGAGCGTTGAATTACAAAGTACTCAGCCAGAGGAAAGTAGTGCTGAGGTTAGAGCAAGAGTTGAAACGGCTTATTACCTACAGTTAAAACGCCAAGGTAAGGTTAATGCGAGGCTTAATAATAAAGAAATGAGTGTGCACTGTGTACTGGCGCCAGCAGAGTTGCAGTTTTTAGCCAGAGCAAGCGAAAAGTTGTCTTTATCGCCACGCTCTTACCATAGAGTGATTAAAGTGGCGCGGACTATTAGTGATTTAAACGGGGCTGAAAATATTAGTTTAAATGAGCTTAAGGAAGCACTTAATTACCGTGCATTTGAGCGCCTTATTGCGCAATTAACTAAATATTAAATAGAGAGCATATACCCCTTACCGCGTACGGTAACGATGCGTTTTTGATCTTTTTCGTCATTTAATTTTTTACGTAAACGACCAATCAGCACATCAACAGTACGATCGTTTGGACTCCAATCGGGCTGGCCTATTTCTTCTGATATTTTTTCACGGGATGTGGCTTTTCCTGCATTACTAATTAAGCAAATAAGCACTTTATGTTCGGCTTCAGTTAAGCGTGATTCAACGCCTGCAGCAGTAATTAATGTGCGATTATCGGGATGAAGTTTAAAGTCAGCATATTCTATAAACTCTTCGCTTTCGTCGTCTTCTAGGTTAACGGCAACACGCTTATAGAGCGCGCGCATGCGAAGTTCTAACTCCAGTAAATCGACGGGCTTACAAATATAGTCATCAGCACCTTGTGCAAGGCCTGCAATACGATCGGCTTGGGAGTCACGACTCGATAATACAATAACGCCAATATCGGTAAGTGTGTTTAATTCTTTTGCCAGCTGAAGCCCATCACGCTTTGGCAAAACAATGTCAATTATGGCTAATGATATAGCACCGCGCAGGTTTACCCGCTGCCTTACAATGTTAAGTGCATCAGCGCCAGTTGGGTCTACCTCTATTGTAAATTCGGTATCTGCAAAGTGATTTTGGATGCGTTTAACGAGTAGTTCATCGTCTTCAACCAATAAAACATTAATAGCCATAGTACTTTATTTTGAATGCTTATAGCTCTGTATGGTAGCACCATTAGGTAAATGCTGAGAAGGGGGTTTATTAGTTTTAAGTAACTTAATATTTCAAAGGTGTATAAGACGTTATTAGAGGATGAGGTTAGCACCTTTAAACTAATTAAAAGGTGCTAAATAATTATTACTACTATTAATAAATCTGTATTAAGTCGTTATTTTAAAGGTTCAGGCTCAGTCATTTTTATACATTGAGTCCCACCATTGAGGTTCATCTTTTAGCTTTTTATCAAAGTATGCGAGCATGGTGTTCCACCAATCAAATCGTTTATCGCGTGCAAAAATTTGGTGGTCGGCGCCTTTGTATTCGATTAATTCTACGTCCTTGTTAAGCAGTTTAAGCGCAGTGTACATTGTTAAGCTTTCGCCAACAGGTACATTGGTATCGCTATCACCATGAAGAAGCAGCATAGGTGTTGTTACTTTGTCGGCATGAAATACAGGGCTATGTTGGCTGTAAAGCTCAGGGTTATTCCATGGGAAGCTATTTTTTGATGCTTCGCCAGAATATAAGTAGCCCCACCAACCTTCACCCCAATACGAGGTAATATTAGAAATACCCGCATGAGCTATTGAAGCACTAAATATATCGGTTTTAGTTGCCAATAACATGGTCATGAAGCCACCGTATGATGCCCCTAAATTTCCTATCTTTTCACTATCAACATAGTTGTATTTCTTTAAAAAGGCTTGCGTGCCTTCGATAATATCGTCTGCAGTGTAGTCGCCCCAGGCATTAACATGCTGCGCTGAAAACTTTTGTCCAAACCCTGTTGCGCCAGTAGGTTGTACTACATAAACAACGTAGCCATTTTCTGCCCATAAGTTAAACGGATAACGACCTGTAAAACCACGCGTAACTGGTGAAGTGCCGCCGTAGTAATACACGAGCGCCGGGTGCTTTTTAGTTTTATCTAAATTGCTTGGAATGTAAACACGGCCCGTTATTTCAACCCCATGTTTATTTTTAAAATTAAACTCTTCTAATGTAGGGAGTCGTGTATTTGCATAGCTACTTGGTTTTGAATCCCATATTAAATCTGTTTTATTTTTACTGACGTTAAGGCGCTTTAGCTGTTGTGGCGCTAAAGCGTTAGTGCCTCTTAATAAAACTTCGGTATTACGGTCGTGTGAGTAACTAAATTGTTCAACAATATCCAATCCTGTATTTAACTTTTTAAAGCGCTGTTTACTTAAATCAAATAGGTAAAGTGGTTGAGTGTCTTGTTCTGTTACTTTAATGAGCGCATCGCCGTTTTCTAAAACTTGCAGTTGGCCAATAGCAGAATCGAATTGTTTACTAAGTGCTTTTACATTTTTACCACCTTCAGTAAGTAGGTAAAGTTGCCCGTCGTAGTTATTAGCAAGCATTGCTTTTGGTAGAGCTCTGCCTGCGCCATTTTTAAAGTCAGGGCCTGCAACTACATAAATATCTTTATTTGCGTATTTGGCTAAATTAAACGTTTTGAATTTACCAAGCGATGAAAGCTTGTTTGATTTTAAATCGAGTTCGGCTAACTCTGTTTCAGGGTGAGTTGATGCTTGCATTGCCATTACTGGGCGGCTCATTAATATTTTGCCACGGTTACTATTTGAATCTTCAAGGCTGTAAGAAAGAGGACCTTGGCTAAGTGCCTTTGTTAACCCACTTTTAGTATCAAGCATATAAATTTGGCTGGTGGTACGTGCATACGACCAGCGATCTTGTAGACCTTTATAGTGCTTGGTTAAGCTGTTAGTGTTCTCAGGTGATTTAGACCAGCTAAACAGAAGACTGGTGTCGTTATAAAAGGTAAAGCCATTGGCTCCTTCTAAATCGTTTGCTAATGTTTTTATTGAGAAGTTTTTACGGCTAAGTTGTTTAAGTTCACCATTTAACAAATACACTAAATATTGGTTATCTGGACTCCAAATAATGTTACTTGGTTGGCCTGCTTCGAAGCGATAAAGCGTTTGATTATCTGAATCTTTAAGTACAGTAACTGTATTTGCTTGGTTTTGTGTTTTATCGCTATAAGTGCGAGTAGTAGTAACGTACTGCTTAGCATTAGGTGCGAGTGATAATTGACTGATTGTAGGGGCATCAAACAATTGTTTTGCAGATAAGCGTTTTGTTTGTGAGGCGCTAAGCGTAATTTTATCAACGTCGCTTTTAGGTGCAAAATCAAGCATTACGTCGTGCCAATTAGCTACTTGTTGGGCTACTATTAAAATAGAGTGAGTACTGTTATTTAAAGCTAACTTATAGCTATTTTTATCGCCTGTTTGTAGTTCGCCATTAATAAATAACTGACCTTGCTCAATCCCTTTTAAGGTAAGCGTACCTTGTGTAAAGCGGGTTGTTTCAATATTAAATTTTAGTGCCTGTAACCCACCTAAAGTGAGCGCATTGATTTTATTAAACGGCTGCCAGTTTTGTTTTTTCCCAAATACAGAAAAACTATCTGAGTCTGCTTGTAGTTGCGGCAATAGGTTATTAATAATGGCATTGCCATGAGGTGTTTGAAAAGGCTTTAACTGCATGTCTTCGGCAAGTGGGCCGATAAACTGAATTTTTGATTTATCCAATGGTGCAGCTATTGCAGCAAAGCTTAAGCTGCTAAGCGTCAAAAGAGTCGCTGCATGCTTAAATAGCTTATTTTGATGACTCCATGGTGCGCTAAATTTCATTATTATGCCTATTATTATTGGAAGTTTGGCCAAATATAGCATGTATTGATACCATGCTCACATATCCAATATAGAGGAGAGAAAGTGACTTTACTGATAGTTTATATGGTAGTGGCGATTGTTATTTCGTTTTTATGTTCTGTGATGGAGGCTGTGTTATTAAGTATTTCGCCCAGCTATGTTGCATCACTTAGGAAAGATCACCCTGAGCTTGCTAAACAGCTCGAAAAACTTAAAAACAATATAGATCAGCCTTTAGCTGCTATTTTAACTTTAAATACGGTTGCCCATACTGCGGGTGCTGCTGGGGTAGGCGCACAGGCAGCTGTCGTGTTTTCCGATGCGGCTGTAGGCATTGCATCAGCCATTATGACATTCCTCGTATTAATTCTTTCTGAAATTATTCCTAAAACCTTGGGGGCTAATTACTGGCGAGCTCTAACGCCAAGTGTTACTTACGCTTTGAGGTTTTTAGTTATATTGCTAAAGCCTTTTGTATGGTTTGCACAAAAGCTAACAAATTTAATGGGTCCAAAGCACGATGAGGCTTACTATATTCGTCAAGAGATAGAGGCAATGGCTGATATAGGTACGGAGTCGGGTGCATTACATCAGGATGAGTCCGAAATAATTCGTAATTTATTGCATTTTAGACATGCAAAATTATGCGACTTAATGACGCCTCGAACGGTTATTTTTAAAATCCACAAAGACTTAACAGTAAATCAGTATTTAAACGATCACGGCTCGTCGTCATTTTCTCGTATATTGGTATTTGATAAAGACAGCGACGATATTGTTGGGTTTGTGCATAAAAACGATATTATGCTGGCATTTCACCGTTTAGGTACCGATTACAAAATTAGCAAATTGATTAAGCCTATTTATACGGTGCCGAGTTCTCAAAATGTATCGTCGTTACTGCAAACTCTTTTAACAAAGCGCACGCATATATGCCTAGTTGTAGATGAGTACGGTGACGTGCAAGGTATTGTAACGCTAGAGGATATGATTGAAGCTTTAATGGGGCTAGAGATTGTAGATGAGCGTGACCAATCTACTAATATGCGCGCAGTAGCAAGGCAGCGTTGGCACAAACGTTTAGCAAGTAGTGCGCATATAGTCAGTGAAGAAGATAAACACACTCGGGGTGATAATTAGTTAACCAGCCCCGATTAAATATTAATACCGCTTAAGCGGGGCTGCCATCAGTTTTCAGCCAATCTTTAGCCCAAGATATAAATTCGTCTTGTGGTTTAGGGCGGCTAAATAAAAAACCTTGTATGGCTAGTTTTCTTTTATAATGCCTTAAATAAACGAGCTCTTCTGGTCGTTCAACACCTTCTGCCACTAAGTCTAAATTATCTTTACTCGTAATATTAAATAACGAACTTACGACCACTTGAGAAAATAAATCTGTTTCTATATGGCTGATAAGTGAACGGTCTATTTTAATTTCAGTAAAAGGAAGATTTCGAAGCTGATTCATATTAGTAAAACCAACACCAAAGTCGTCTAGCGATATACCAAAGCCATGCATTCTTAATCTGTTTAGTGTTTCTAATTGCATGAGGCTTGAGAGTGCATGTTGTTCTGTTATTTCTATAATTATATTACTAGGCGTGAGTTGGTTTAATTCTAAAATGAGCAGTAATTTATTAGGGCAGTTTAAGTCGTCGAGCTGAGTTGGCGATAAATTAAATGCCATTTTAAAATCATGACCTAGTTGCGCTTTCATATTTTTGAATTCGCTGGTGGCCTTTTCAAAAAGAGAAAATGTAATTTGATTAATTAAGTTATGTTGCTCGGCAATACCTATAAAACGGTTAGGTAAAATAATATTGCCGTCTTTACTTGATAGAATACGCGCTAATACTTCAACGCTCTCAATTCTATTATTATCAGCGTTTATTTTTGGTTGATAAAAAGGCGTTATTTCATCATTTTTTAATGCTTCAATAAGCTCATCTTTTGAAATGGCTGACTCTTTTAATAAAGTATGGCTATTTAATTGCGCTACTTTAATAAGTAACCTACTTACCTGAGATAGTTGCACTGGTTTTGTAATATTACCAATGAGGTGAGCGTTATGTTGCTTGGCAAGGCTGGCAGCTAAACTAATAACTTTATGGTCCATTTCAGAAACAATTATAATACCGCCTTGATAATGTAACTCTCCTAAGTGGCGGATTAGTTCCATGCCGTCCATTTCGGGCATATTGAGATCAGTAAAAATAGCATCAAAGTAGTTTATATCAGAAGCAACTTTTTCGAGGGCTTCAGCAGCACTCAAGCAGGTGACTACATTATCAGACATATTTAATTCATTTAATATGGCTTCCATAACAATCAAAATCGCTTTTGAGTCGTCAACAACTAAAATTTTAGGCACTATTTTGTTCACTGTTATCCCTTTCAATGTATAGCTTATGGTTACTATAAAAGTAGTAGTGTTTTTTTATTTTGTCAGTATCAAATGCTTTTATTTTGAAAATAGTTATAGAACACCTTCACTCGTGTTTTTAAGTTGATTAGGTATACTAGCGCCATTATTTTAAATGGTCTTAATTATGATAAGAATAGATCTTACTTTAGCCGAGCAGCCATTTTCGCTTATGGTGTCTGGGCAAAAAATTGTGCAGGTGTTTCATGCTCAACAAGCTATTACCTTTGATAATCCTCGTGAAAACTATTATCAGTTTACTTACGACAACAAAGTAATAGGTATTGATACATCGGCAGTGGAAGAGCAAAGCATTTCGCTCTTTGTGGATGAGCAATTTGTGACACAACTTGCGTTACCAGCACCTACAAATGGATCACCTAAAAAAGGCTTTTTAGGTCTGGCTGCATTAGGTTTTAAGCTTTTTAAAAGTGCTAAGGTAATTAAAGTAGTGCTTGCAGGGGCTTCTGTTGCAGGCTATGCGTGGTTATTTAGTATAGAATTTGCATTAATGCTAATTGGGTGTTTAGTTGTACACGAATACGGCCATGTGCGAGCAATGAAATACTTTGGCATAAAAACCAAAGGTATTTACTTAATCCCATTTGTAGGTGGGCTAGCTGTAAGTGACGACAAAATAACGACTCGTTGGCAAGATGTAGTTATATCGCTAATGGGGCCTGCATTTGGTTTAATTACCTCGGTACTGGGTGTCGTTTTATATTACGCCACCGAGATGGAAATATTTGCAGGTGTGGCAGTTCTTAGTGCGTTATTAAATTTATTTAACTTGTTACCTATTTTACCGCTTGATGGCGGGCATGTATTAAAAAGTATTAGCTTTTCAATGCGTTCATGGATTGGTTTAAGCGTATGCTTATTAGGCGTACTATTTGGCTTATGGCTGAGCTACACCTTTGGCTTAATGTTACTGGTATTCTTTTTGTTTGTAGGTGCGCTGGAAATTGTATTTGAGTGGCGAGGCCGTCACTACTCACACTTAATGCCGCTAGATAAATATGGCCAAGGCTTTTCAGCGGTAATGTATGCAGTTGTAGTCGCTGGGCATGTAGCTGTAATGATGCACTTTGCCGATTCGGAAAATCCAATATTGAGCCTGCCGATGACTATTTTATCGAGCTAGTATTTTTATTTTTTCTAACTAAATAAGTTAGTTTTTTGCATTAATATTTTATTTTTCGACTTTTATGTTGATTTATTGTTAATTGAATTCTAGTGTAATATAAATTAGAACAATCTTAGCGGATCAACTGGATGTTATTTAGAAAGGAAGCTGTCGCTCAGCAAAGTGAGCGTTTAACTGGTGTGATTACGCTAGCACAACCACTATCAATAAAACTTATCGTATTTGTTTTGGTATGTATTGCGATTGTAGTGATAAGCTTTTTATTTACAGCAGAGTATTCCCGCAAGGAAACAGTTCGGGGGTTTTTAATACCCAATAAAGGGATAATCCAAAGCTTTGCTAGTCAAGGTGGTATGATTGAGCTGCTATTTGTACAAGAGGGTGATGCCGTTACTAAAGGTCAGCCGTTGGCGACCATTATTGTGCAACAAAATAACAGCCAAGGCATAGCCTTGAGTACCCAGCTTGTTGAGCAGCTAAGTATGCAAATACAGTTGCTCAATGATGAGATAACACAAAACCTTACCCTAAAAAAGCAAGAGTCACTTAACTTGCAAGCGCAAAAACGTGCACTTACTAATGAGCAAGCTGCATTACAAAGTCAACTAGTTCTGGCTGATGAAAAATTAGGGCTACTTAACCGCCAACAAAGCAACCTTAATCAACTTAATAAAAATGGCTTTTTATCAAACATCGAGCGAGAGCAACAGCAGCAAGCCCTGTTAGATGCTAAGCAAGAAAAACAAAACCTAGCGCGCTTGCTGATGCAGCAAGAAAACCAATTAAGTCAACTTAGCTTTAATATTGCCAATGTGCCCCAGCAGTATACGTTGCGTATAAATAGTCTTAAACGCCAACAAGCGGATATTCAAAACCAGCTCACACAAATTAAAAGTAACTATCAATATACCATAACAGCCAGTAACAGCGGTGTTGTTACTGGCATTCAAGTGGTTGAAGGCGAAACACTTACCCAAGCCAAACCACTGTTGCATATTATTCCCGAAGGCTCAGAGCTAGTAGCAGAGTTGCTGCTACCAACACGTTCAGCAGGCTTTATACAGCTAGGTAACGATACGCGCCTGCGTTTTGATGCTTTCCCTTATCAACGCTTTGGTTTCATTAACAGTAAAATTATCCGCATCGACAAAGCACTCATTACCCCAAATGAAATACGTTTGCCTATAGCACTGCAAGAGCCAGTATATCGCTTGCGAGCAAGACTCAGCCAACAACAAATGCAGGCCTATGGTAAGGCGTTTGAGCTGAAAAGCGGCATGTTGTTTGAGGCGGATATTATGTTGGAGCAGCGCACATTAATCGAGTGGTTACTCGAGCCACTGTACAGCCTAAAAGGGCGAGTAAGTTAAGTGTAGCGCTTTATGAAATAAAGAAAAATTTGAAAGTTTTGGTGGTTTGCTAAATGCAAACAACCGAAAAAGACGGCCAGCTTTAGTTAACTTTAGCGAGCAGCTAAAGCCAGCCTATTAATCGCTCACCTTTATTGAAGGGGAGCATATTAACAACCCGATGACTTAACTAAAAAGCATCGGATTTATGGAGTATAACATTATGCGTGAATTAAATGTAAATGAACTTAAAGAAGTAAGTGGTGGTCCATTCCCCCTGTTTGTAGCAATAGCAGTCTATGGAGAAGTTGCAAGCTTTGCTGCAATCATTAGTGGTATAGCAACTTATAATGCAATTAGAAAATAGGAGGGTCTTGCAATGAGAGAATTAACAAGTAATGAAATACAAGAAATAAATGGTGGCCCACTACCTTTTATTATTGCTGGTCTATATGCTAGCTCGTCGATTACTGCAGGCGGTTTGGCTACTGCAATTGGGATTGGAGCTGGTTTTGGTGCAATTGTAGGTGGTATAGCTGCAGTATATCATAACGCCGCTGAGTAATTATAATAGAGGAGATAGAAGGGGATTTATTCCCTTCTTTATTTAAAATGAAGCTATCCGCGATCGTATCAATTTTTGCAATGTGTTCTTTGATAGTCCTAGGGTCTGTATATGTAATTATAAAAGACGTAAATTTGCTGCTTAGTGATAATGTAATTTCATACGGTGAGCTAGCTTTCTTTACTGTAACTCTTGGGTTTTCTTTAGCTATTCTAACGGGTATATATAAAAATAAAAAATGGGCGTTATATATTTTTATCTCTATGGTTTTCTTTATGGGAGGTAATTTTATTATTTTAAGATTAAGCCTCAATGGTGCCTTAGAGCTAGTTGATTTTTGGATTATTACTTGTACTTTGGGTGTCTCCGCGATAGTAATACGAGTTATGCTGAAGTTAGATTCAATGGCTATTTTCTCAAAAAATGAGCTTGATTAATAAAATGTTGTTTGACTAAGGTAATTATGAACTCTGCAAATGGACTTATAACTTTTTCACTCTCAAAACCAGTCCCAGTGATTCTCCAATCCGAAATAGCCGAATGCGGCCTTGCCTCAATGGCTATGGTGGCATGTTATCGCGGTCATAAGCTGGATATGCCTGCCATGCGAAAACGTTTTTCGGCTAATCTAAAGGGTATGAACTTACAGCAGTTGATTGAGCTAGGTGATAATTTAGGGCTAGCTAGCCGTGCGCTACAATGCCCGCTTGATGAAGTTCATAAACTGCAAACGCCGTGTATATTGCATTGGGATATGAATCACTTTGTGGTGCTGACCAAAGTCTCTAGCAAAGGTGTTGCAGCTAAATTTGCAATTAATGACCCTGCTGTAGGTAAACGCAGTTTAAATAGTAATGAGTTTAGTAAACACTTTACCGGTATTTGTTTAGAGCTGACTCCAACCAGTCAGTTTGAAGCCAAACAAGAACAAGCACAGATGAAGTTTACCCAACTTTGGAGCTCAATGAAGGGCTTAAAAGCAGGGCTAATAAAACTGATTGCGTTGTCACTGGTATTGCAATTATTTGCTTTGATGACCCCTTATTATATGCAGTGGGTGGTGGATGAAGTACTCATTAGTTTTGATGAATCGTTATTAACGGTACTTGCCATGGGTTTTGCTCTGATTGCGATAATTTCAGTGGTGACTAATGCGGTACGAAGTTGGCTAATTTTACGGCTTTCGAGTTTGCTCAATATGCAAATGGGCGTGAATTTGCTCAGGCACTTATTGCGCTTGCCAATGAACTATTTTGAGTCCCGCCATATTGGCGATATTGTCTCGCGCTTTGGCTCATTAGCGCAAATACGGGAGCGCATAACTACAGGGTTTGTAGAAACACTGGTCGATGGCGTAATGGGCATTACCGTATTGATTATGATGCTAATTTATTCGCTAAAACTCACTGCGGTAGTTGTTGGTGCAATTGTACTATATACCTTGGTACGTTTAGCGCTGTATCGTCCACTACATCAAGCCACCGAAGAAATGATTCAATCATCTGCCAAAGAGCAATCGAACTTTTTAGAAAATATTCGGGGTATGCAAACTATAAAATTGTTTGGTAATGAATCGCAGCGCCAAGGAATTTGGCAAAACCGTTATGCAGAGGTAATAAACAGTGAAATTCGTTTAGGGCGTTTAAACATTAGCTTTGATTCATTTAACAAGCTGTTATTTGGCCTTGAAAATGTATTAGTGATTTACTTTGCTGCATTACTAGTTATAAGCAATAGCTTGTCTGTTGGTATGGTACTGGCGTTTATTGCTTATAAAAACCAGTTAACCAGCCGCTTTGCCAACTTAATTGAACAAATCATTCAATTCAAAATGATGCGCTTACACTTAGACCGTATTGCAGATATAGCACTCACGAAACAAGAAGCTAATCGTGACGGTGAAATGGCCTATACAGGTGATGACGAAGGTAAAGTGAGAGGTCAGCTTACGCTCGAAAATATTTGCTTTAGTTACAGTGAAGAGCAAGTGCCGATTTTAAACAATGTTAATTTAACGCTGAATTCAGGTGACTCGATTGCGATTACGGGTCCGTCAGGTGCGGGTAAAACTACGTTGATGAAAATAATGCTAGGGTTATTACAGCCAACCTCAGGGACTGTGTTGCTTGATGGCAAAGATATTACTCAGCTTGGCCTTAAAAACTACCGCAAACAAATAGCTGCAGTAATGCAGGATGACACATTGTTAGCTGGCTCAATCGCTGATAACATCAGTTTTTTTGACCCACAGCCGAATTATTTAAAAATAGAGACGTGTGCTCGTCATGCGGCTATTCATGATGATATTACCAAAATGACTATGGGCTATAACTCATTAGTTGGGGACATGGGATCAAACTTATCGGGCGGGCAGGTACAGCGTTTACTTCTTGCTCGCTCATTGTATCAATCGCCCTGCGTGTTGTTTATGGATGAAGCAACTAGTCATTTAGATAAAGACAACGAAGCGAAAATAAGTGAACAAATTCAGCACTTACCCATCACACGGATTATGATTGCTCATCGCCAAGAAACCATTAACATGGCCAGCAAAGTCTATCAACTGAAAGAGGGTAGGTTGGTGGAGCTACAACAGCAGAGCGAGAGTGCATAAAACAATCAAGGCGTGTGTATTACACGCCTTTTTATTATGTTTACATTTAATAAAAGCTCAATACCAGCGATATAAAAACCCCAGTTACAAATAACTGCACAACACAAAACCCCATAATATCTTTTGCTTTTAGGCCTGCTATAGCCAATACGGGCAACGCCCAAAAAGGTTGAATTAAATTAGTCCACGCATCACCCCATGCAACAGCCATTGCAACGCGCGATATATCAGCACCTAGCTCTTGTGCTGCAGGTATTACAATAGGTGCTTGTACAGCCCATTGGCCACCGCCAGAGGGGACAAACATATTAACGAGCCCTGCACTTATAAAACTAAAAAATGGCAAGCTATCAGCATCTGCAACGGCAATAAAGCCACGTGATATCTGTTGTGCTAATCCGCTATCAATCATTACCGCCATGATGCCTGCATAAAAAGGAAATTGAATAACAATGCCAGCCCCGCTTGGAATTGCTTGTTGCAGACTGTTAAGTAATTTATGGGGTGTTTGATGCAGCGTAATAGCTAAAAACAAAAATACGGCAATAACGCTATTAAGGTTTAAGTTTCCGCCAGCAATAAAAAAGTAATAACCTAAATATGCCAAACCTAATAAGCCAATTGCCATACCGAGTAGTTTACTTTGTTCCAAATGTTGGGCGGGTCTAGTTATTGTTGTGGGCTTAGGTGTTGTCTCTTGTAAAAGAGCTGGGTCGATATATACGCTTTCTTGCTCGCTTGGCAGCATATAGCGATTAACGAGCGGCATAATAATGAATAAACCAACTAATATGGCTATATTAAAGCCCGCAAATAAAGTGTGCTCTGTACTAATAATTCCAATGCTGGCCTCTGAAAAGTGACCATCGGTTGCGATAGTTAAAGGAATCGAACCGGCTAATCCGCCATGCCATACAACAAAACCTGAGTAAGCGCTGGCTACTAATAATCGATAATCAACACGAGTATGTTTAGCAATTGCCTTGGCAAAAAGGGCACCAATAACTAAGCCAAATCCCCAATTTATCCAGCTCGCTAAAAGCGAAATAAGCGTTACCAATATAATTGCTTTAGGTGCTGTATTTGCGAGTGTTGCTAGTTTTTCTAATAACTTACTTATAGGTGGCGTACTTGCCAACATGTAGCCTGTAATTAACACTAGTAGCATTTGCATAGCAAAACTTAATAAGTTCCAAAATCCACCTCCCCACGCTTGTAATACTTCAATGTTGGTTGCGGTTGTAAATAAGCTCGCACTAATAAGAGTAATTATTGTAAGTAAAATTACAAATATAAAAGGGTCGGGAAGATAGCGCTCTACAATTTTAGTAAAAGGGCGGGCTATTTTATTAAGCATAAGCACAACTGTTTTGGTTATTATTTTAACGCTAATTAATCATGAAAAATCACCATTGGCAAACAGCATTTAGTCTTATATTTGTGGTTAAAAGCTTAAACATTGCTTAAAAGCATCGCTTACAGTAACGTACTGTTTATAGATAATTTACTAACGAAGACTTTGTATTATGCCGGTGATATTTAAAAGGCTAGCGTTACTTGTTCGCGCTCATATAGATCAGTTGAGTTGGCAAGCAGTGGCATTAGCTATTTTGACTCATATGCTATTAACATGGAGCTTACTATTTATAGCGAATGAGAAAGCGTTAACCTCGCTTACTACCTTTTTTTACTATTACACAGTAACAACATCAACAGTGGGATATGGTGACTTTAGTCCAACTACTGATCTTGGTCGTTGGGTGGTTGCATTAATACAAATTCCATTTGGTTTAGCTTTATTTGGTGTTTTGCTAGGAAAAGCAGGACAAACTGTTACTTACTTAATTAGGCGCGCTATGACTGGTGATAAAAACTTTGCCCACAGTAACCACCATATTATTATTTTTGGTTGGCACGACACTCGTACAAAAAAGATGATTGATTACATTTTGGCAGATACGAAACGTACTGACCGTCGTATTTTACTCGCGGTAACAGAGCAAATGGATCATCCTTTTTTAGCTAACGAAAGCGTTGATTTTGCACGTTTAACGAGCTTCACTAATTTAGCTGAACTAGAGCGGGTAGCTATTCGTAGTGCTGATAAAGTGATTATTGATGGTCAAGATGACGATCAGACATTTACAACAGCCCTGCGCATTAGTCGCTTAGTAAAAGATGATTGCCATATAAGTGCTCACTTTTTGGATGAAACCAAAGTTGAGATGATGTTAGAGCATTGCCAAAATGTAGAGTGTAGTAGTGCAAAATCAGCTGAGATACTCGTACGCTCAATGCAAGATCCAGGTTCGAGCCGTGTGCAAGAGGAGCTGCTATCTACTTTGCACGGCGATACACAATTTAGCTTGAAAGTACCAAGTGGCTGCAAAGATATGGAGTTTGGTACTTTGTTTCATCATTTTAAGCTTGAGCATGATGCAATACTGTTAGGTGTTGCCCATAATTTAAGTGCGCAAAATATGGATTTAAACCCACCATTAGATTACAAAGTAAGTGAAGGCGATATTTTGCACTATATATCGGTAGATCGAGTATTAAGTAGTGAAGTAGACTGGTCGAGCCTAGAAAAATAATGAATGAAGTTGTATTTTTAATTGTTGTTTTAAGTGCTTACATATTACCTGTCGTTATTGTACTTAACAGTAAGCGTACACAGGGTCATGAAAAGAATGGCTGGCTAATGGGAATCATTATATTTTCTTGGTTAGGTTTAATGATGTACTTTACCATTGTGCCCAAGCATAGGCACAAAAAGAAAAAGGCTAAATAGAGTAATTAGCCTTTATAGCCGTTTTCGTTGGAATAATTACTCTTCCAACTGTTTGAGTTTATGCTCAATTAGAGGGTCGTCAGGTAGAAGTTGCTGGGCGACTTCTAATAGCTGAATAGCATCATTAGGGTGCTCATCTTGGTGCTTAAGTGCCACATCTATTAATGGCTGAATATCAATTTTTGCTTGATGCTCTTGTACATACACTTCTTTTTCATCAGCTAAAATTTTATGCGCTGTACTCAATAATGCTAAACGATGAGGGGAATCTGCATTAGCCGTATTGAGACTTTGATAATAATCTTCTTTTAAGCGTAAGGTTTTGGTTTGCAGGCGAAACTGTGCAATATCGATTTGCTGATGTTGAATGAAATCAACGGCTACTTGCTTATAAAACCCAAACTTATTCAAATATGTAGCGTGTGTGCCATGTCCCATACCAAATACTCGCAAGTGAGTTAACTGCTTATAGCGCTTGGCGTGCATTCGGTCTATACGATTAGTAGGATCGTAAATAATATAGCCTTGGGCATCTCCTAAATCTAGATCGTGATAATCTTGTTGCCAGTCAAACTGCTGAGCTATATCGGTACTAGAGCGGTCATCCCACGGTACTAATTCTTTATTTTTAGTACTTACCGGGTGAAAGAACAGTACTTGGTTTAGCTTTAATAGTTTAGCAAAAGCGCCAACAGCAAATCCGCCACGGCTTAAGCCATAGCCTAATCGACAATTAAACGGCGTAAGTAATGTTGATAATTGCTCGAGAAAAAAGATTAAATTACGATTACGAAACCAATTACTTTTACCTAAATGCTGAAAAGCGATTACGTTTACGTTTTGTTTTTGAGCCAAGTGATAACCCCATGGTGCAAAATCAGGGTGAAGATCTTGCTCTTGCACGTTAGTGCCTGCGGGTGAAAAGGTAAAAAGCAGGGGCTTATTAACGTCAACAAAATCATACTTAACAAATACATCGCCGAGTAAATCACTACCCGTCATGGGTAATCGAGTTTGTTGCTCATTGCGCGGGAGAGTTAACCATTCATCTAACCAATACAGTAATTTCATTAATCCTCCAGCTATAAGTCAGCGTAGATCATATCAAACTCAATGAAATTAGGTCAAACCGAGAGGGTGTTACTGCGCCATTTTGATTATTTCATCCCAGTCATTTTTAGTAACAGGCATTATTGATAGTCGTCCGCCTTTTTTAAGTGCGATTTCAGTAATATTATTATTGGCTTTAATATCTTTAAGGCTAATTAATTTTTTTAAATGGCTTTGGTAAGTAACCTCAACAACAACCCAGCGTGGTTTGTCGCTGGTGGCTTTTGCATCGTAATAGTCGCTACTTAAATCAAACTGAGTAGGATCTGGGTAGGCATCGTGTGCCACTTCGGCAATACCCGCTACACCTACGTGTTTACAGCTTGA
The DNA here is from genome assembly GCF_015864305.1 of Pseudoalteromonas sp. NZS71_1. Classification (NCBI taxonomy): domain Bacteria; kingdom Pseudomonadati; phylum Pseudomonadota; class Gammaproteobacteria; order Alteromonadales; family Pseudoalteromonadaceae; genus Pseudoalteromonas; species Pseudoalteromonas sp. NZS71_1. Next base: position 28,483 of record NZ_JADYXM010000005.1, read on the forward strand.
ATGGTAAATCATCACTGAATCACCGACCTTAACGCCATCACGCATGAAGTTTCGCGCTTGGTAATTACGCACGCCTTCCCAAAGAGTCGTGTGTTTTGGTGCGTTTTTTAAATCATCTAATGAAAACGCATCGGGTTCAGTTTTAAATAGCCAGTAAGCCATAACAGTATTCCTAACAAATATTTACTTCCCACTATTGTATAGTATCATTTAGATACTAGGGTAATGAGGAAGAAGTAATGAGCCAAGTATTAGATGATTTATTGTCGTTGTTAACACTTGAAGAAATTGAGCAAGGTTTATATCGAGGACAAAGCCAAGATTTAGGCTTTGGTGCTGTGTTTGGCGGTCAAGTTATGGGGCAGGCGCTTTCTGCCGCTAAAGAAACTCTACCTGAGGGGCGTATAGTTCATTCATTACATTCTTACTTTTTACGCCCAGGCGATCCAGCTAAACCGATTGTTTATGATGTAGAAACTATTCGCGATGGAAAGAGCTTTAGTACTCGCCGAGTAAAAGCGATTCAGTACGGTAAGCCAATTTTTTATATGACAGCGTCGTTTCAGGGTGAAGAAAATGGTTTGTCGCATCAAGCTACAATGCCTGATGTACCCGCACCTGAAGAGTTACGTTCATCACTTGAGTTTTACCAAGATAACGCTTCGCATATCCCTGAAGTCATCCGTAATAAGTTTACGCGTGAAATGCCAATTGAAATGCGACCAGTTACTTTTCATAACCCGTTTAAACCAGAAGTTATGGAGCCGGTAAAGCATATTTGGTTTAAAGCTAATGGTGAAATGCCAGACGATCAGCGCATCCACAATTACTTATTAGCGTATGCCTCTGACTTTGAGTTTTTACCAACAGCATTGCAGCCTCATGGTGTATCGTTTATGCAGCCAAATATGCAAGTAGCTACTATTGATCATGCAATGTGGTTTCATCGCCCATTTAGAATGGATGATTGGATTTTGTATTCAATTGATAGTCCAAGTGCGAGTAATGGGTGTGGTTTGGTACGCGGGCAGTTTTTTGATCGCCAAGGCAACTTGGTTGCCTCAACAATGCAAGAAGGGGTTATGCGTCAGCGCTAACCCCCTTTTATAGATATAGTACTAGTTACACTGATCTTGTACTATATCGCTGATTGACTGCCAGACGCGTGCTGGCAGTAATGTTTTAAGGTGTGCGTAGGTTTCGCAAAGTTGTGTACTGCCTACTAAGCCTTTATCACCCTCTGTTATTAACGACTCGCCACGTAAGTTCTCGATAAAACTAACAAGTACTTTTTTATCAAAAAATTCAGGTGTTTTAATACCATGCAGTGTGCCTAAACGCTGTGCAAGCACTTGGCTCTCTCGTTCTAATTCTGCTTTTTCAATGCCATCACTTGTTTGAATAAAACCAATCACAATAGCGTAACGTTGTAGAGTAAAACTAAGTGCTCGTCCAAGCATTTCTAGCTTAGCTAAGCAGTCATTACTGTTCGTTATATGAATGTTATCGCCATCAAACTCAATTAAATTTTGATCAGCAAAGTTAGCTAAAATACGCGTTATATAGTTTTCATCAAGAGGCTGTAAATACCATTCTTTAGCAAATAACGGATAAAACGTTTTTACAAGTTGCTGGCATTGCTCAATAGTTGTGCTGTGTTGTTTAAATAGATGTAGTGCAATTAAGCTTGGTACTGCAAACAAGTGCAAAATGTTGTTTCGGTAGTAATTAAACAGTACTTTTTCTTTATCGCTAATAGTAATAATTTCGCCAAATTCATCACTGATAACTTCAAACTTATTCAGCTTTAATGCATGCGTTAGTAATTGCTCTGGTGTTTCGTCTGGCGCGGTTACTTTATCGCTATAGCTTGCATCGCGCTGTAAGCGCAGATAAAAATCAAGTTGTGCTAATAGCTTTGGTTTACTCAATGCTTGTTTATCGTTAACCAGCAATATCATCGCTAGTAAGTTAACCGCATTAAGCGCCGCCGCATTATTAATTTTAACCATTACTTGGTCGGCAAGTTTAGTTACTTGTGGCGCTAACCATTGTGGCTTTTGCACGTCGGTTGGGTGTATTGAATCACGCCAATCAGGTTGGTTATCGTTTAAGTATTGGTTAATCGAGATTGGATCACCAAAGTTTAAATTACCACGACCGTAGTTTTTAAGGTTTTTGATTGCCTTAAAAATACCAAATATAGATTCGCCTTTTTTATCTTTTCCATCTAGCTCTTTAAGGTAGGTGTTAATTTCCATTACGTGCTCGTAGCCAATGTACACAGGAACGATAGATATTGGTCTGTCTATTCCGCGCAGCATTGCTTGTAATGTCATAGATAGCATACCTGTTTTAGGTGGAAGTAAGCGCCCAGTTCGGCTTCGACCGCCTTCCGTGTAAAACTTAACAGAGTAACCTTTAATAAACAGTTGGCTTAAATACTCTTTGAATATTGCAGAATAAAGTTTATTGCCTGCAAACGAGCGACGAATAAAGAATGCCCCAGAGCGTCTAAATATGCCACCGGCAGGGAAAAAGTTAAGATTTATACCTGCAGCTATATGTGGTGGAACTAAGCCTAAATGATAAATAGAGTAAGTAAGCAGTAAGTAATCCATATGACTGCGATGACAAGGCATATAGATTATTTCATGGCCTTTATCTGTTAGTTCATGAATTTGTTCTGCGTGTTTAATATCAATACCGTTATAGAGCTTATTCCATAACCAAGTTAAAAATCGCTCGGCCACACGTATCATTGCTTCAGAGTAATTAGCAGCTATCTCATCAAGTAGCTTAAGTGCATTTTGGCGGGCTTCTGTTTGGCTAATGTTTTTAGCTTTAGCTTCATCTTGAATTGCTTTTTTTATTGTAGGTGACGCTAATAATGAATTAAATAATTGTTCACGAGAGGGCATTTTAGGGCCTGTAGCAGCTAGCTTTTGGCGCTTAAAGTGAACACGTGCTACACGTAATAATTTATGTGGTAACTCGCTTACATCGGCTTTTTCATTGACTAAAAGCGATAAGTCGAGTGGTTGGCTAAAGCGAATAAAGTTGTCGCGTCCTGAAAACAACACCACAAAAAACTTTCTAAACCAGCTAGGAGTTAGAGAGTGCGTAATTAAAGTGCGTAGCCCCGGCTTTTCTTTACCCGGGTCGCGACCCCATAAAATAGTAACCGGAACCACTTGTACGTTTTGCTGCCCACTTTGTATTAGGTATTCAATAATTTGTTTACCTTGAGCTAAAGCATTGGTTGGCTTAGCTTCATCACCAAACAGTGGTGGTGGATTTTTAATACCAATAAAACGGTCTAAATCTTGGTTACCTAATACTTGCTCTTCGGTTGGGCTAGGTAGACCATTTTTTTTACACGCATGTGCGAGAGCCGCTAAATCAAATCGTGAATTTAAACGCACTATATAAAATGTAGGGTACTCAGGGTTTAGATCATACTGTTTAATCGGATTTTCTGGCAGCACTTTGCTTTTTACAAATAAGCGGCTAAATCCAGCAGACATAACATTTAAACAATAATTAAAAATACGCATCGACTCACCATATTGAGAGTATTAAGGGCAAAATTAGCGCAGTAGGATACCATAATATCTAAAAATCCCTTAGTTTGCGTAATTAAGGTGTTAACTTGTTTATTGACTAACAGTAGAGGTATTAGTTCAAGTATAGCTAGTAAGCATGTATGGGTGCTTATTTAATCAAATTTATAGGCATTGTATTGTTTCTAAATAGTTGTTGCATTTATCACCAATACCTCTATAATACGCAGGCTTTCAAAATTCCTCCGGGAATTAGAAAGGATAAATTAAGCTTGGATTTCAAGCTAATAAACAGGAGTTCCGATTTGGAACTCAACGTAGATATAATCAAACAGCCGACATCTTAAGTTTTAAGATTGTTTCGGTCGTTTTTTTATGCTCTTTTATATGCTCTTTATATTGAGGTTAAGAATGTCAAATCAACGCATTCGTATTCGCCTAAAAGCTTTTGACCACCGTTTGATTGACCAATCAACGGCAGAAATCGTGGAAACTGCGAAACGCACTGGCGCACAAGTACGTGGTCCAATCCCACTACCTACACGCTTTGAACGTTTTACTGTACTAACTTCACCGCACGTTAATAAAGATGCGCGTGATCAGTACGAGATCCGCACCCATAAACGTCTGATAGACATCGTAGAACCAACTGACAAGACTGTAGACGCGCTTATGCGTTTAGATCTTGCTGCTGGTGTTGATGTTCAAATCAGCCTGGGTTAATCGAAAGATTAGAGAGGTTTTAGGAAAATGGCATTAGGTCTAGTCGGTCGTAAAGTGGGTATGACACGAATCTTCACTGAAGATGGTGTATCTATCCCTGTGACAGTTATTGAAGCGACACCTAACCGCATTGCTCAGATCAAATCTGACGCAACAGACGGTTATAACGCGCTTCAAGTAACCGCAGGCACTAAAAAAGCAAGTCGTGTAAACAAAGCTAAAGCGGGTCATTTCGCTAAAGCTGGTGTTGAAGCGGGTCGCGGTCTGTGGGAATTCCGCCTTAACGGTGGTGAAGGCGATTTTGAAGTAGGCGCTGAGCTTACTGTTGAATTATTCAACGAAATCAACAAGGTTGACGTAACCGGTACTTCTAAAGGTAAAGGTTTCCAAGGTGGTGTTAAGCGCTGGAATTTCAGCATGCAAGACGCTACACATGGTAACTCTCTATCTCACCGTGCTCCTGGTTCAATCGGTCAAAACCAATCACCTGGTAAGGTGTTTAAAGGTAAGAAAATGGCCGGTCATATGGGTGCTGAGCGTGTAACGACTCAAAACTTAGAACTAGTTCGCGTTGACGCTGAGCGTAATTTGCTTTTAGTTAAGGGTGCAGTACCTGGAGCTATTGGCGGTGACGTTATCGTTAAACCAGCTGTTAAAGCATAAGTCCTGGAGATTTAGTGATGGAATTAGCAATTAAAGACGCTTCTGGCGGTCTTGAAGTTTCTGAAGCTACTTTTGGACGTGAGTTTAACGAAGCATTAGTACATCAAGTAGTTGTTGCATACGCAGCAGGTGCTCGTCAAGGTACTCGTGCTCAGAAGACACGTTCTGAAGTAAGCGGTGGTGGTAAAAAACCATGGGCTCAAAAAGGTACTGGCCGTGCACGTGCCGGTACAATCCGTAGCCCAATTTGGCGTTCAGGTGGCGTTAGCTTTGCAGCTAAACCACAAGACCACAGCCAAAAAGTAAACCGTAAAATGTACCGTGGTGCGATTAAAAGCATCTTATCTGAATTAGTTCGTCAAGAGCGTTTAATCGTTGTTGAAAGTTTTGCTCTAGCAGCACCAAAAACTAAAGAACTAGTTGCTAAGCTTAAAGAACTTGAGCTTAAAGATGTTCTTATCGTGACTGAAGAAGTAGATGAAAATCTTTTCTTATCGGCACGTAACCTTTATAAGGTTGACACACGTGATGTAGCTGGTATCGATCCTGTAAGCTTAATTGCTTTCGATAAGGTACTTATTACAGCCGCTGCTGTTAAGCAACTTGAGGAGGCGCTAGCATGATTCGCGAAGAACGTCTTTTAAAAGTGATCCTTGCTCCACATATCTCTGAAAAAAGCACAATTGCTGCTGAAGAAAACAATACTATTGTTTTTAAAGTAGTAAATGACGCAACTAAAGCTGAAATTAAAGTAGCAGTTGAGAAGCTTTTTGAAGTAGAAGTAACTGGTGTTCGCACACTTAACGTTAAGGGTAAAACAAAACGTACTGGCGCACGTTTCGGTCGTCGTAGCGACTGGAAGAAAGCTTACGTTACTCTTAAAGAAGGCAGCGAGCTAGACTTTGTCGGCGGCGCCGAGTAATAAGGGGATAGAATTATGGCACTTCAAAAGTGTAAGCCTACTTCTGCGGGCCGTCGTCACCTAGTTAAAGTGGTTAACTCTGATCTACATAAGGGTAAGCCATACGCACCACTTTTAGAGAAAAACTCTAAATCAGGTGGTCGTAATAACAATGGTCGTATTACGGTTCGTCATATCGGTGGTGGTCATAAACAACACTACCGTTTAATCGATTTTAAACGTACTAAAGATGGCATTCCAGCTACTGTTGAACGTTTAGAATACGATCCAAATCGTAGCGCAAACATCGCTCTTGTATTATATGCAGACGGTGAGCGTCGTTACATTATCGCACCTAAAGGCTTAAAAGCTGGCGATGCAATCCAGTCTGGTGTTGATGCACCAATCAAGCCTGGTAATGCATTACCAATGCGTAATATGCCTGTAGGTTCGACTGTTCACAACGTAGAATTAAAACCAGGTAAAGGTGCTCAAATCGCACGTTCTGCTGGTGCATACGTTCAAATCCTTGCTCGTGATGGTCAATATGTAACATTACGTCTTCGTTCAGGCGAAGTTCGTAAAGTTGAATCTGATTGTCGTGCGACTCTAGGTGAAGTAGGCAATGCTGAGCATATGCTTCGTTCACTTGGTAAAGCAGGTGCAAATCGCTGGCGTGGTATTCGTCCGACAGTTCGTGGTGTTGCCATGAACCCGGTAGATCACCCACACGGTGGTGGTGAAGGTCGTACATCTGGTGGTCGTCATCCTGTGTCTCCATGGGGTAAACCGACTAAAGGTGCGAAGACGCGTAAGAACAAGCGTACGGATAAATTTATAGTACGTCGTCGTACTAAGTAATATTGAGGAATAGCCATGCCACGCTCTCTCAAGAAGGGTCCTTTTATAGACCTACACTTGCTGAAGAAGGTAGAGAAAGCTTTGGAAAGCGGTGAGAAAAAGCCAATTAAAACTTGGAGCCGTCGTTCAATGATCATACCTAACATGATCGGATTGACCATTGCTGTCCATAATGGTCGCCAGCACGTACCAGTTTTCGTTTCTGACGAAATGATCGGTCACAAACTAGGTGAATTTGCACCAACTCGCACTTACCGTGGCCATGCTGCGGATAAGAAAGCGAAGAAACGATAAGAGGGGAAGATAAATGCAAGCATTAGCTAAACATAAATTCGCCTCTGGTTCGGCGCAAAAAGCACGTCTAGTTGCAGATCAGATCCGCGGGTTACCTGTAGATCGCGCACTAGAAATCCTGGCGTACAGCCCGAAGAAAGCGGCTGTATTAGTTAAGAAAGTACTTGAGTCTGCTATTGCTAACGCAGAGCATAACGAAGGTGCTGACATTGATGAGCTTCGTATAACAACGATCTTTGTGGACGATGGTCCTACAATGAAACGTATTATGCCTCGTGCTAAAGGACGCGCAGACCGCATCCTTAAGCGTACAAGCCATATCACTGTTATGGTTTCAGATAGCTAGGAGTATAAGTAATGGGACAAAAAGTTCATCCTACTGGTATTCGCCTAGGTATATCTAAACCTTGGGTTTCTACCTGGTACGCGAGTTCAAAAGATTTCTCTGCACAGCTTTTTGGCGATCACAAAGTTCGTACATTCCTTACTAAGGAATTGAAAACGGCTTCTGTGTCTAAAATCGTTATTGAGCGTCCAGCAAAATCAATCCGTGTAACAATTCATACGGCTCGTCCGGGTGTTGTTATCGGTAAAAAAGGCGAAGACGTAGAAAAATTACGTCAAGCGGTAACTAAAATCGCTGGTGTACCTGCTCAGATTAATATCTCTGAAGTACGTAAACCAGAACTAGATGCACAACTAGTAGCAGACGGCATTGCCTCTCAACTAGAACGTCGTGTTATGTTCCGTCGCGCTATGAAGCGTTCGGTACAAAATGCAATGCGCATCGGTTCTAAAGGGATTAAAGTTGAAGTTAGCGGTCGTCTTGGCGGCGCTGAAATCGCACGTTCAGAATGGTATCGTGAAGGTCGTGTACCTCTACATACTCTTCGTGCTGATATCGATTACGCAACTTCTGAAGCCTTAACCACTTATGGTATCATTGGTGTTAAAGTTTGGATCTTCAAAGGCGAAGTTATTGGTGGTTTACCACTAGTACAAGAGCAAGAGAAGCCAGCTAAACGCGCACCAAAGAAAGCCAAGAAAAGTGCTAAGTAGAGGTAGCGACTAATGTTACAGCCAAAACGTACAAAATTCCGTAAAATGCACAAAGGCCGCAACCGCGGTTTAGCGCAAAACGGTAACAAAGTAAGCTTCGGTACTTTCGGATTGAAAGCAACTGGCCGTGGCCGTATGACTGCTCGTCAAATCGAAGCAGCTCGTCGTGCTATGACGCGTCACGTGAAACGTCAAGGTAAAATCTGGATTCGTGTCTTCCCTGACAAACCGATTACAGAAAAACCTCTTGAAGTTCGTATGGGTAAAGGTAAAGGTTCTGTTGAATATTGGGTTGCTGAAATTCAGCCTGGTAAAGTACTTTACGAAATGGAAGGTGTTTCAGAAGAGCTTGCTCGTGAAGCATTCGACCTTGCTGCTCGTAAATTGCCATTCAAAACAACTTTCGTAACTCGGACGGTAATGTGATGAAAGCTAGCGAACTAAAAGACAAAAGCGTAGAAGAGCTTAATGCTGAACTTCTAGGACTACTTCGTGAGCAATTTAATATGCGCATGCAAGCTAGCACTGGTCAGTTAGCTCAGACACACACGCTAAGAACAGTACGCCGCGATATCGCGCGTGTAAAAACAGTTATTAACCAGAAGGCAGGTCAATAATGAGCGATAAAATTCGTACTCTTCAAGGCCGTGTAATCAGCGACAAGATGGAAAAATCTTTCACTATCGCTATCGCACGTTATGTGAAGCACCCAATCTATGGGAAATTCATTAAACGTACGACTAAGTTACACGTACATGACGAAAATAACACAGCAAAAGCGGGTGACGTAGTTACTATCCGTGAATGCGCACCAATTTCTAAGAATAAATCTTGGACTTTAGTAGACGTTATTTCTAGTCCAAAACAAGCTTAATTTTTTAATTAAGTTAGTTTTGTAAAAAAGCCCCGGCATTAGCTGGGGCTTTTTGTATTTAAAGCACCTGCAAACAGTAAACTAGGGTGAGCGGGTCACCTGGATTAGTCTTCTATCTGAAAATACAAAGTTATCTTGGGGAGTAGTTGAGAGCTTCATTTACCAGTTACTTTTTTGCTAGCAGAACCATCTACTGAATCAGAAGAAGTTAGATAATAAACTTACATATCTCAGTTAATTTAATGCCAATATGGGGTCATCTAATTCGTGGTGTTACCTTTCTTTTACTATCTTTTAGTCTGAGAACTCACTTACCTTATTTTATTACAATAATACAGTTTCAAAGTATCGAAAATAGACATCCATACACAACTTTCATTATCAGCTTATCTGGTTTTTTTATGTCTAAAACCTCAATTTATCGCCTTAAATTAATATTCTGGTATGATTAGCAAATATGCGCTTTTGAATGAATTTTTGAGGTAGTAATGACGCGTAGTTTTGAATTTCATTTGACTGATGAAGTAGCCACGGTTGCAATGGGTAATCGCGTTGCTGATATTATAGAGCAAGGTGCGGTTATTTATTTACATGGTGATTTAGGCGCTGGTAAAACAACGTTTACAAGAGGGGTAGTGCAAGGCTTTGGACATACAGGCAAAGTTAAAAGCCCAACGTATACACTTGTTGAACCTTATGAACTCGAGCGCGCAAATGTTTATCATTTTGATTTATACCGCTTAGGTGACCCTGAAGAACTAGAATACATGGGAATACGCGATTATTTTTCACCAGATGCAATTTGCGTTGTTGAGTGGCCTGAAAAAGGTGGTGAATTTATTCCTGTGCCTGATTTAGATATTACTCTAAGCTATATGGGTAACGAACGTAAAATTGTTATTAATAGCGCCAGTGAGCGTGGTGTAGCAATTGTCGAAAAACTAAATAACAAATAATAATATAGTTAAGGCAGTAATTATCAAATGAGCCGAGGTGTAGTTAAACTCTTTATTTACCTTATGGTTATTACCATAAGCTTGCCGCTGTGGGCCAAAAATACAATTAATAGTGTACGCGTATGGCCGTCCCCTGATAGTACGCGTGTGGTATTTGATTTAAATGATAAGCCTGACTTTAGCTATTTCATGCTTAAAAACCCAAGCCGCTTAGTAATTGATTTAGAAAACACTAACGAGTTAAAAATACTACCAGGTGTACCACCAAAACATCAAATAGTGAGCAAGCTACGCTACTCAAAACCTAAAAATAAGCACAGTGTTCGGTTAGTGTTTGAATTAAACGCACCAGTAAAGCCAGTTGTATTTGCTTTAGCGCCTACAGGCCCTTATAAAAATAGGCTCGTTGTTGATTTATACAATAAAAGCCAAGCTGCCACAGTTGTTTCTCCTGCTCAAACAGCAGCTAAAAACCGCCAGTTAAGCCAAGAGCGCGATATTGTGATTGCAATTGATGCGGGTCATGGCGGCGAAGATCCAGGTTCAATTGGTCCCTCTGGCACGTACGAAAAAACAGTAACACTGCAAATTGCAAAACGTTTAGAGCGCATGATTGATGGCGAACGTGGGATGATTTCGCGCATGGTACGAAGCGGTGACTACTTTGTAAAACTTAATACGCGTACCAATCGTGCTCGTGAAAAAAAGGCCGACTTTTTTGTCTCTATTCATGCTGATGCATTTACGAGCCCGGGACCAAATGGTGCCTCTGTTTGGGTGTTGTCGTTAAGGCGTGCTAATTCAGAGATAGGTAAATGGATAGAAGATAAAGAAAAGCACTCTGAGCTTTTAGGTGGCGCTGCGGATGTAATGAAAGATGCCGCTAACGAAAAATACTTAGCGCAAGCATTACTTGATATGTCGATGGATCACTCTATGAAAACTGGCTTAAACGTAGCTGACGAAGTGGTTAAAGAGTTACGTAAAGTTGCTAAGCTGCATAAAAAAGATCCCCAACATGCGAGTCTTGCTGTACTTAAATCACCAGATATCCCATCAATTTTAGTAGAAACAGGGTTTATATCTAACCCACGAGAAGAAAAGCTGCTTAAAAGTGCTAACCATCAAGAGCGTTTGGCTAAAGCTATATTTACTTCAATTAAAAATTACTATTTAAAAAATCCACCTGATGATTCTTTATTTGCTAAATTAAAGTCGCAATATCCAACAAAGCACAAGGTACGCCCGGGTGAATCTTTAAGTATGTTGGCGAGTCGCTATGGCATTACAGTCACTGAATTAAAACAAGTTAATAAGCTTAGCTCTAATACTTTGTTTATTGGGCAAGAGCTCGATATACCACAAAGTTAGTCATTATTATTAGCGCAATGCTTGCTAGGAAATCTCATGAATATTGAAATATTACCCGCGCGTTTAGCTAACCAAATTGCCGCAGGCGAAGTGGTTGAGCGCCCAGCGTCGGTAGTAAAAGAGCTAGTCGAAAACAGTTTAGATGCTGGCGCTACACGTATTCAGATAGATATAGAGCGTGGCGGTCATAAGCTTATTCGTATACGTGATAACGGTTCAGGGATAAGTAAAGATGAGCTAACGCTCGCGCTTTCTCGTCACGCTACGAGTAAATTAAAATCTCTAGATGACCTTGAAAATATTTGTTCACTTGGTTTTAGGGGGGAAGCGCTTGCGTCAATTAGCTCTGTATCGCGTTTAACGCTGAGCTCAAAACCAAAAGATCAAGAAGCTGCTTGGCAAGCATTTGCAGAAGGTCGCGATATGGCCGTGCAAGTAAAGCCAGTAGCGCACCCTGATGGCACAACCATTGAAGTAAAAGATTTATTTTTTAACACCCCAGCTCGTCGTAAATTCTTGCGTACCGAAAAAACTGAATTTAGCCATATTGATGAGTTGATAAAGCGTATTGCGCTTAGTCGCTTTGATGTCTCTATTACACTAACTCACAACGAAAAAGTAGTAAGGCAGTATCGTGCGAAGACAGATCCCTCTCAGGCTATTACACGTGTAGCGCAAGTTGCAGGTAAGGCTTTTGCTGAGCAAGGTTTGCATATTCAATCAGGAGAGGGTGGCTTACAGCTGCATGGTTGGGTGCTACCTGTAGGTTCAGCTAATACGACTCAGTATACTTATGTTAATAATCGTATGATGCGCGATAAACTTATTCTGCATGCTATACGCCAGGCATTTGAAGAAGTAAGTGGAACACAAGAATTACCCGGTTTTGTCATTTATATTGATATAGACCCTCGGCAGGTTGATGTAAATGTTCATCCAGCTAAGCATGAAGTGCGTTTTCATCAAGGGCGCTTAATTCATGACTTTATATTACAGGCTATTAAGCAAGTGGTAGTGCCGCTGCAAGGTGAGTTTACGAATGAACCGCTTAGCTCTGAGATGGAATCTGCGCCTGTGTTTATGGGGTCAGCGCATAGTAGTTCTAATGATACAAAAGCGGATGGAGTATTTGATTACCCTAAATCGCAATTACAGCCCTCTTACTCAGGAAGTGCTGGTAGTTCGTCATCAGGTACTAGAAGTGTTGGCGGTGGCGGGGCATACCGTGCTACACCAAGTACAAGCCATCATGATGTAAACGCGTTTTATCAAGGTGTGAGTGAGCAACACGCTGCGCATTTTGATAATGTAGCAAACATACCTGTAGCACAACACCAGTTAGAGTCTGCGCATAATGTTTTAAAGACAGTTTCAATCATCAGTGTTAATGAAGGTGCGTGTGTATTTAGTGTTGAGCAGCAATTGTATTGCTCACATTTCAAATATGCATTGGTAGATGATTGGCATAATCAAATTAAAGAGTCCGGAAGTTTAGAAGGGAAAGCCCTTTTGCTGCCCGTAAGAGTAAACTTATCAAAAGAAGATTGCTTACTTATAGAAGCTCAGCAATCGTGGTTTACTTTACTTGGTTTTGAACTCGTAATAGAAAAACAGTTTGTAATGGTTAAAAAATTGCCAGCGTGCTTATATTTACTTGATGTAAGTACAGCGATAGGTGAGCTACTTGATGGGTGTAAAACAGGGCTTGAAAATATAGAGAATTGGTTAGAGTGGCAGATAAAATGTGTACCTCCCCGGTTTTATTTAAGCAATGTGTTTTTAGCGCAACAAATGCGCTTACAAAATAATCCGCAAACTATTGAACGCTTACGCGAAAAAGCAGTTAAAATAGAGCTAAATCACTATTTAATGCAATTAGATTAAGGTATCAGTGTTGAGTAATTTACCAGTCATATTTTTAATGGGTCCAACTGCTGCTGGTAAAACAGCATTGGCAATCTCACTGTGCGAGCATTTAAATACAGAAATAATCAGCGTTGATTCAGCGTTAGTGTATAAAGATATGAACATTGGTACTGCAAAACCCGATGCAGAAGAACTTGCTAAAGCTCCGCATCATCTGATCGACTTACTTGACCCGAGTGAAACATATTCAGTTGCTGATTTTAGGCGCGATGCAGTACAAAAAATTGACGAATTTCATAGACAAGGTAAAGTGCCTGTATTGGTTGGAGGTACAATGTTGTACTTTAAATCTTTAATTGATGGTTTATCGCCTTTGCCTGAAGCAGATACAGTAATAAGATCAGAGCTAGAAGCACAAGCTAAAGAATTTGGCTGGCCTCATTTATATAAAGAATTAGTTAAAGTTGACCCAAAAGCAGCCGAAAAAATAAGTGAGAATGACTCACAAAGAATTAATCGAGCTTTAGAGGTTTACAGGTTAACTGGTAAGACCATGACTGAGTTGCAAAAGCAAAAACAGCCGGCTTTACCTTATACTTTTCATCAATTTGCGATTGCACCGCAAGAACGTAGCGAATTACATCGCCGAATTGAAGAAAGGTTTAAAATAATGATTGATCAGGGGTTTGAAAATGAAGTTTCGACCCTATATCTACGTAAGGATTTACACCCCAATATGCCTTCTATTCGTTGTGTTGGTTATAGACAAATGTGGGATTACCTTGCGGGTGAAACAAGCCATGATGAAATGGTTTTTCGTGGCATCGCAGCAACACGTCAATTGGCAAAACGTCAGTTAACGTGGCTTCGTAGCTGGCCTGATGTTACTTGGTTAACAACGGGTGACGAAGAAAACTTGCATCGTGTAGTAAGTTCGCTAAGCTAGTAGTAGTTGAATATTGTTTTTTATCAAATAAGTTCAGCCACTTAATTATAATAACACCTAGAACGAAGGAACAATAACATGGCAAAAGGCCAATCGTTACAAGACCCATTTTTGAATGCACTACGACGTGAGCGCATTCCAGTATCAATCTTTTTGGTAAATGGCATAAAATTACAAGGCAAAATTCAGTCATTTGACCAATTTGTTATTTTACTAGAGAACACCGTAAATCAAATGGTTTATAAGCATGCAATTTCAACAGTTGTCCCTGCTCGCGCAGTTAACTTCCAAGCAGTTCAAGGGAGTGAAGACACTGAAGAACCAGAAGCTGGTAACTTTTAATTAGGAGCATAATGTTTGTTTGACCGCTATGAATCCGGCGAACAGGCAATTTTAGTTCATATCGACTTACCTAAAGAAGGGGATCGTGAAGATCTTCATGAATTAGAAATGTTGGTATCTTCTGCTGGTGTTAGTAGTTTGGCGGTTGTGCAAGGCAGCCGTCAAGCACCACATCCGAAACTATTCGTCGGTACCGGTAAAGCAGAAGAAATAGCTGAGATTGTCAAAATCCACAATGCAGATGTCGTAATTTTCAATCATCAACTCAGGCCGTCACAAGAGCGTAATTTAGAGCGTGTTTGTCAGTGTCGTGTGCTTGATAGAACGACGCTAATTCTTGATATTTTTGCCCAACGTGCACGTACCCATGAGGGTAAGCTGCAGGTTGAATTGGCACAACTTCGCCATATGTCGACTCGATTAATTCGGGGCTGGACCCATCTTGAACGCCAAAAAGGCGGGATTGGTTTACGTGGACCTGGTGAAACCCAACTTGAAACAGATAGACGATTACTTCGTGCCCGAATTCAAAATATCCGTGCGCGTTTAGCTAAAGTAGCAGTGCAACGCGAACAAGGTAGGCGAGCTCGTACTCGTAACGAAATACCTACGGTATCGTTAGTTGGCTATACCAATGCGGGTAAATCTACATTATTTAATCGAATTACGAATTCAGATGTATACGCGGCCGATCAGTTGTTTGCAACGCTTGACCCGACTCTACGTAAGCTTGAATTAGGTGATGTTGGTCCTGTTATCTTAGCTGATACAGTGGGCTTTATTCGTCATTTACCGCACGACTTAGTTGCTGCTTTTAAAGCAACGCTAACTGAAACTCGTGAAGCTGATTTACAGTTACATGTAATTGACGCAGCAGACTCTCGTCTTCAAGAAAATATTGAACAAGTACAATCGGTGCTTAAAGAAATTGAAGCCGATGAAGTACCACAGCTATTAATTTATAATAAAATTGATGCGCTGGATAACGTAAGCCCACGTATTGATCGAGATGACGAAGGCCAACCTATAAGAGTATGGCTTAGCGCTCAGACTGGTGAAGGGTGTGAATTACTTAGTGAGGCTATTAGTGAACTGCTTGCTAAGAAGATGTTTAACGAAACATTATTTCTTACGCCATTGTATGGTCGCCTAAGGGCTGCATTGTTTAGTTTAAATGCAGTACATGAAGAACGCTTTGATGAGCAAGGTAATTGGCTGTTAGATGTTAGAATGCCAATGGTTGAGTGGAATCGTTTAATTAAAGAATTTGGTCCTGAAATTGCTGGTTTTATCAACCGTAATTAAAAATTGACGTTTTAATGTCGGTTTTTGTATGAGAAACGCGGTAGATTTGTTAGATTTAACACAATTTCCTAATTTATTTAGATAACAATGGAGTATAGCTATGGCCTGGAATGAACCGGGTAATAATGGCAATGACAAAGATCCGTGGAATAATAAAGGCGGACGTGATCAAGGCCCACCTGATTTAGACGAGGTGTTCCGCAAGTTTAGTAACAAGTTCGGCGGCTTATTTGGCGGGAAAAAATCCGGCAATGGTAGCGGCGGTGGACTTGGCGGAGCCGGTATTTCATTCATACTTATTATCGCCGTTATTGTATGGGCGTTAAGTGGTATTTATACGGTTAAAGAAGCCGAGCGTGGTGTGGTTCTTCAATTTGGTAAATATGACCGAATTGCTGATCCTGGTCTGCGTTGGAAAATGACGTTTATTGAAACGGTAATCCCAGTAGATATTGAAGCAGTTCGTTCATTATCGGCTTCTGGTTTTATGCTTACTGAAGACGAAAACGTAGTGAGCGTTGAGTTTCAGGTGCAATACCGTGTTATTGACCCATACCTTTATGAATTTAGCGTAACTAACGCTGATAGTAGCTTAGAAGAAGCACTAGATAGTGCACTACGTTACGTTGTGGGCCATGCAAAAATGGACCAAGTATTAACTAATGGCCGTGAGGTTGTTCGTCAAAATACATGGGATGAGCTTAATAAGATTATCGAACCATATAACTTAGGTTTAATTGTTACTGACGTGAACTTTAAAGACTCTCGTCCGCCAACTGAAGTTAAAGATGCATTTGATGATGCGATTGCTGCACAAGAAGATGAAGAACGTTTCATTCGTGAAGCAGAAGCATATGCTCGTGAAATTGAACCGCGTGCTCGTGGTCAAGTAACGCGTATGACTCAAGAAGCGGAAGGTTACCAAGAGCGTATTACATTAGAAGCACAAGGTGAAGTAGCTCGTTTTGAAAAGCTATTACCTGAATATCAAGCAGCTAAAGAAGTTACTCGTGAGCGCTTATACATTGATGCAATGGAAGAAGTGTTAGGGAGTAGTTCTAAAATATTGGTTGATGTTAAAGGCGGTAATAATATGCTTTATTTACCACTTGATAAGATCATGGATAAGCAAGGGACAGCAACACGTGTTGCACTTCCAAGCTCTAGTGATATTCAAGATTTACGCAATAAAGTAAATACGTCGCGCAATAGCTCTGTTAATAGTGGCAATGACCGCTTTAACAACGACCGCTTCAATGATGGGAGATAATCATAATGAAAAACTTTAGTTTAGTAATACTATTAGCTGCCATTGTTATGTCTTTCTCATCGGTATTTGTTGTACCTGAAGGGCAAAAAGCAATTGTAATGTTATTCAGTAAAGTACAAAAAGACAGCGACGATCAAGCGATCGTATATGGCCCAGGCCTACAATTTAAAGTGCCATTTTTTAGCCAAGTACGTCGTATTGATGCACGTATTCAAACGCTAGATGGTGCGCCGGATCGCTTTGTTACTAGTGAGAAAAAAGACTTAATTGTTGATTCGTTTGTAAAATGGCGTGTTAATGACTTTAGCGCTTTTTACTTACGTGCCCGTGGCGATAAGCAATATGCTGAAACGCTACTTAAACAAAAAGTAAATAATGGTCTTCGTACAAACTTTGGTACACGTACAATTCGCGAAATTGTATCGGGTGAGCGTAGCGAGTTGATGGAAGAAGCGTTAGTACAAGCTTCTGAAAGTGCACGTGAGCTTGGTATTGAGGTGCTAGACGTACGTGTTAAGCAAATTAACCTACCACAAGAAGTGAGTAGCTCTATTTACCAACGTATGCGCGCTGAGCGTACTGCTGTTGCAAAAGAGCATCGTTCTGAAGGTCAGGAAAAAGCCGAGACTATTCGTGCGGGTGTTGACCGTCGTGTAACAGTAATGCTTGCCGATGCAGAGCGTAATGCGCGTTCTGTACGTGGTCAAGGCGATGCTGATGCCGCAGGCATCTATGCAAGCGCGTATAACAAAGACCCTGAGTTCTTTAGTTTTGTGCGTTCGCTTGAGGCTTACAAAAAGACTTTTAAAAATAAGCAAGACGTTATGGTGCTTTCACCAGATAGCGACTTCTTCCAATATATGAAAGGCGCTAAAGCTCAATAGGTTTTACGTTAATTATTTAGAAGTTAAAAAGCCTCGCATTTGCGGGGCTTTTTGTTAAACACAGTCTAGTGCTTTAAATCACTGTTATTTATGTGGTTATTAGCTAATATTTGGATATAACAAATGCGCGCAGAAAAAATAAGCTGAACAGGGGTGATCTTTACTTTAGTTTTCTGGTAAAATCTCGTCCTAATTTTCTCTAAGTGAATTTACGATGGGTAAAAACGTTGTTGTATTAGGCACCCAATGGGGTGACGAAGGAAAGGGTAAGGTAGTTGATCTCCTTACAGACAAAGCATCTTTAGTAGTTCGTTATCAAGGTGGCCACAATGCGGGTCATACTTTAGTTATCGAAGGTGAAAAGACGGTTCTACACCTTATTCCATCGGGTGTATTACGTGACAATGTTAAATGTGTGATTGGTAATGGTGTAGTTTTATCACCAGAAGCGCTAATGAGAGAAATTGGCATGCTTGAAGAACGCGGCGTACCAGTACGTGAGCGTCTTTTAATAAGTGAAGCATGTCCGCTAATCTTGCCTTTCCATGTTGCATTAGATGTAGCCCGCGAAACTGCTCGTGGCGATAAGCCAATTGGTACAACTGGCCGTGGTATCGGTCCTGCGTACGAAGATAAAGTGGCTCGCCGTGGTTTACGCGTAGGCGATTTATTTAATCCTGAATTATTTGCAGCTAAATTAAAAGAAGTTCTTGAATACCATAACTTCACTTTAGTTAACTACTACAAAGTAGACGCTGTAGATTTCCAAAAAACGTTTGATGATGCAATGGCTGTTGCTGATATCTTAAAAGCAATGGTTGTAGATGTAACTGAGCTTTTAGATCAAACGCGTTTAGCAGGCGAAAACATTTTATTTGAAGGTGCACAAGGTACGTTACTTGATATCGATCACGGTACTTACCCTTATGTAACATCTTCAAATACTACAGCTGGTGGCGTTGCTACTGGTGCAGGTTTTGGTCCATTAAACCTTGATTACGTTTTAGGTATTATTAAAGCGTACACTACACGTGTTGGTTCAGGTCCTTTCCCTACAGAGCTTTACGACGGTCTTGAGAAACAAGATCCAGTTGGTAAGCACTTAGGTGATAAAGGCCATGAGTTTGGCGCTACAACAGGTCGACTTCGTCGTACTGGTTGGTTAGATGCAGTGGCTATGCGCCGTGCGGTTCAAATCAACAGTATTTCAGGTTTTTGTTTAACTAAGCTTGATGTTTTAGACGGCTTAGAAACGCTTAAAATCTGTATTGGTTACAAGCTTGAAGATGGCACAGTTACTAACGTAACACCATTAGCAGCTGAAGGTTACGATAAAGTAACGCCAGTATACGAAGAAATGCCAGGTTGGTCAGAAAACACTGTTGGTGTAACGAGTCTTGACGGTTTACCAAAAGCTGCGATTGACTACATCAAGCGTATTGAAGAAATTACGGGTGTTCCAATTGATATTATTTCTACAGGTCCAGACCGCGTAGAAACTATGGTACTTCGCAACCCGTTTGCGTAATTACCATTAGATTAAAAAAGCTGCCTAGTGCAGCTTTTTTTGTATCTAAAATTCACCTTGGAACGATCTTTGTATATATTTTAATAAGTTTATTTTTATAAGTGGTGAGCATGCGTTTATTTTACCGTAATTGCGTATTAAGGCTTTCATTAATTCCGCTATCTTTATTTATAGCAACCAACAGCTTAGCTACAGAAAGCCCTGCTGCTGTACCGCTGTATACAGAATCTGAGCTAATTGCGTTAATAAATAAAAATACGCATTTAGCGCGGGTAAAGGCAGATGATTGCCAGTTAGTGCAAGATATAGAAGCACGAGCCAATAAAATGGCATTGCCGTCTTATCAATTTTTATACGGCGATATGCTGGCTTATAACGTGTGCGTGGATCGTAATGTAGAGTTAGGTGTGTATTACATGCGAAAAGCGGCTGAACAAGGCTTAGCGGCAGCGCTAGAGCAGTTAGGGCGTTACTACGACACCGGGCGTTTAGTTCAGCAAGATAAAGCAATGGCAATTACGTATTTGCGTGAAGCGTCGTCGCAAGGCAATTTAAAAGCACAACTACGTTTGGTTAAATTATTTAATGATGGCTATGGCAGCCCGCGTGATTTTGAAGATGCATACCGTTGGCTATTTAATTCTATGGTCGCAGATAAAGCGACTCATAAAAAAATTGAGCGAGCGCTGACTAAGTTAGCGCAAAAAATGCCAGATAGCGTGGTTGCGCGAGCTCGCCTTCCTATTTAATGGCTCTTAAAAAACAAAACCCTAACTTTTTAAGTTAGGGTTTTTGAGTTTTTACAGGTAGTAAAAGTGTTTAACTTTCTTCTTTAGCCTTTGTTTGCGGGTCTTTTAAGACCGACATTTTAGGCGGCTGTAATGCAACAACACGCTCGCCTTCTAGCGGCGGTTTTTCCATGTTGATTGTAAACGGTCTTAGCTTAATTGGCGTATCGTCATCGCTGTCTTTATCACCTTTAAGAATAAACAAAGGGATAGCCTCAGGGTTCATTTCTAGGTATTGCTCCCAGCTGAACTCATCCGAGATACGTGTTGAACTAACCTTACCGCCTTTAGCTATGATACTGCTCAAACGTGCGTATGAGCCTTCGTCGCCAAACAATATTTGTCTAGATAAAAACGTTGCACTGTCTTTATTTGCTTTAGCATGCGACGTTGATGAGCGAAGCGAAAATACATTTTTTTCATTAAGTAAATGCGAAAAGTATTGAACGCCTAGCGCATTATGATGACGGTTTGGCGATAGCGCTAAGACACTACGAATAGTTGTTAGAGGTAAGTAGCGTTCAGCATGCTCTGATTGCGGGTTACCATAATAACAAGCTAAGCCATCCATACGTGCCATTCTGCAGTTTTCCCATGCAGGATCTGAAAGGTGAACCGGAATATTCTGCTCTTGTAAGCCACGTCCAATTGCACGCGATACATGGTTTGCACCAATAATTAATATTGTATTTGGTGATGGTTGGCGTACGCCTAATAGCTTGGCAACAGGAATTGCTGTTAAGCTTTGCAGCACAACCGTAATGATGATCACCGTAAATATAAGTGGCACCATTTTTTCAGCATCAGCAACGCCAGCTTCCATCATACTTAGTGCAAATACTGACCCAACGGCTGCGGCAACTATACCGCGTGGAGCAATCCAGGCAAGTACCAAGCGAGACTTCATTGGTAAGTCAGTACCAAAGGTCGAAATAGCAATACACAGTGGGCGTGCAACAAAAAGCACAATAGCTAAAAAGATAAATACATCGCTGTCGAGCATCATCAAATCAGAAAGCTGTAAGCGTGCTGCAAGTAAAATAAACAGCGTTGATATTAATATCATCGACAAGTCTTCTTTAAACTCAAGTACAGAATCTATTTCTAAATCGTCTTGGTTCGCAAGCCAAATACCAAATACAGTTACTGCTAATAAGCCTGATTCATGGCTTAAATAGTTTGATACAGAAAAACTAATAAGGACTAGTGCTAAAATTCCAAACTTATGTAATTCAAATGGCAGCCACTCGCGACGCATTAATAGGGTTGTTAGCCAACCTGCAGCAACACCAATACTTAAACCAACACCCAGGGTTTTAACTAAAGCAATAATAGTATGACTAAATACTTCGCCTTGGCCTACAAGCATTACAGCTTCAAATACCAATACAGCAAATAATGCGCCAATAGGATCTATTACAATACCTTCCCAGCGAAGTATGCGGTCTATGTCTTGTGTTGGGCGCATTGAGTTTAATAGCGGTGCTATAACGGTAGGGCCAGTAACAACGAGTACTGCGCCTAGTACCGCAGCAACACGCCAGTTAAGCTCAAGCAACCAGTAGGCGCTTAGGCTAATAATAATGCAGGTAGTAAGCATACCGATTGAGCAGAGATTCCTTACAACTTTTCCTATCCCTTTTAATTCTCTGAAATGCAGAGTTAAGGAACCTTCAAATAAAATGATGGCAACGCTTAGTGATACTACTGGAAACAGTAAATCACCTAAAAGTGCATCAGGGTCTAAAACACCACTAAATGGTCCAAGTAAAAGACCAGTAAGCAATAAAAAAAGAATAGCGGGTACTCTAAAAGCCCACGCGACCCATTGGGCAAGCACAGAGCAAAGTGCGATACCGGCTATGTAAATTGCTGACATAGATTAAGAATTCCTTATTTATGACGATATGTTTAGAAAGTATAACTTTTGTTAATTATTAATACAGGGGTATACACCGGAAACTGAAATATTACTAATCAATTTTAGCTGCTTATAAAAAATTAGTAGGCTTAAATTATTTAGCGAGAACTTAGCCACCTTATTTTAAAGTGTATTAATTGTTTAATTTATTGAATTTTAATAACAATATAAAGGGTATGAGTGTTTCGTATTAACTTAGTTCGAATTTTAACCTTGATTTTAAAGGGGTATTTGGTGTATTATACTTCGTGTTCTAATAATTAGTCATCTAACGAAGTTTATTGAAGATAAAAGATGCTTGTTAATCTTAACGTCATTTTTAATCTTTATAATCATGTGTTAGTGATGTTTCTAGTATTTGAGCATTACAAAATATCATTTGCCGAATTCTTGGTATGGTTTTGCCAAACAAGTTTATTTAATTATTTAAGTAAATAAAGGTTTGAGTTGAACTATTACTTTCAATATTTAGCCCCCCATCGTGGCGGTTAAATCTCGGTCCTTTGGTCTTCACCCTATCTGTTGGTGTATCAGACTTTAGAGGCTCTATGTATGTTGTTAATAAAAAAGCCACACACAGCTTTTTACAGCGATGCATAAACAACACTTTTAAATTTTTTGATTAGTGCTGCTCAATATTATTGGGTTGTTGCTACTTTTACTTAACCTCAAATCTAAGCTTCTTGTTTTAGATATGGTTTTTGCGTGTGTGTAAAAAAGTGTTGCCTAAATGAAAAGAAAAATTCGAAGCTATGTTTTAAACCTAGCTACTTAGTTTTAGCTCGTCGAATTAAGATGAGCGCAGATAAAATGGAAAGTTGAGCATTTATGCAAAAGTTAAATTGGCGACGTATCGTACTTAAAGTAGGTAGTGCATTAATTGCACCAGATCAAGATGGCTGCCGTTCGCGTTACATATTAACCATCGCACAGTTCATTGTTCGTTGTCGTGCCCGTGGAATCGAGGTGATTTTAGTATCATCGGGTTCTGTAGCGGCTGGAGCGCATTTATTCCCATCAGACAAACCTCGCTCTGTGGTAATGAAAAAGGCAATGGCAGCAGCAGGTCAAACAGAAATGATCGCCATGTGGGACCGCTTTTTTGACTTTCCATCTGCGCAGCTATTATTAACGCACGGCGATTTACGTGACCGCGAGCGTTACCAAAGTATTCGCGAAACTGTGTTCACTCTACTTGAGCACGGTATTCTCCCTATTATTAATGAAAACGATGCGGTGACAACCGATGAGCTACGAGTGGGTGATAACGATAACTTATCAGCGATGGTTGCAGCTGCAGCGGATGCCGATGCTTTATTAATATTCTCAGACGTTGATGGGCTATATGACAAAAACCCTAACTTACATGATGATGCGGTGTTACTGCCTGAAATAAAATCAATTGATGAATCTATTTATGCTATGGCAGGATGTGCTACAAGTGCTGTTGGTACTGGTGGCATGAAAACCAAAATAGAAGCTGCAGAAAAAGCAACGTCACATGGTATCGCGACTTATATTATAAACGGCTTTAAAGAAGAAACATTTACGAAACTGCTAGCTGGGGAAAATCCTGGTAGCATATTTTTACCGTACGAAAAACCGATGCTGGACTCTGTGCATTGGATGACACACACAGCAAATGAGCAAGGTGAAGTTGTTGTTGATGGATCATTTGATGAATCCCTTGAAGGTGAAAGTGGCTGTATTCGCGGTGATGAAATCATGGAAGTCCATGGTGAATTTGCTGTTGGTGATACTATTTTAGTACGTAGTGAAGACGGTACGCGTTTAGCTAAAGCGACCGCAAATTACAGTAGCTGTTTGTTAAACTTTATTGCAGACAACGAACAGAGTGAATTCAGCGAAAAAATGCAGGATTCAATTGGACCAGTTATATCTGAAAAACATATCGCATTATTGGAGAAGTCATGAGTTTAATTACGGACATTTCACGCCAGACAGCTAAAGCTGCCCATACACTTGCTTTACTCGATACCGAGACTAAAAATCAAGTACTAATTGAAATGGCAGCGGCACTAAGAGAGCAAAAAGCATTTATAATCAAAGAAAACGAAAGTGACCTAAGCGCAGCACGCGACAATAACTTAGCAGCCTCAATGATCGACCGCTTAACGCTAAACGATGAGCGTATTGAAGCAATGGCAGAAGGTATTGAAGTAATCGTAAGCCTGGATGATCCTGTTGGTCAGCTACGTGATATTACAGAGCGTCCAAATGGCATTAAAATTCGTAAAATGCGCGTACCTCTTGGCGTTGTATGTATGATTTACGAAGCACGCCCAAATGTAACAGCAGACGCTGGCGCATTATGTTTTAAATCAGGTAATGGCGTAATTTTACGTGGCGGTAAAGAAGCACTTAAAAGTTCGCAAGCTATCGCAAGTGTAATGCACAGCGTACTTGAAAAGCATAACTTACCAGTATCACTTATTTCAGTGATTCCAGATCCAGATCGTGCACTATTAATGGAATTAATGCAGCAACGTGAAAGCATTGACTTAATAATTCCACGTGGCGGTGAAGGCTTAATTAACTTTGTTACTGAAAACAGCACGATCCCAGTAATTCAGCATTACAAAGGCGTTTGTCATCTATATGTAGATAAAGATGCAGACCTAGAAATTGCGCTTAACTTACTACTTAACGGTAAAACGCAACGTACGGGTGTTTGTAATGCACTTGAGGGCTTAGTAGTTCATCAAGATGTTGCAGATGAGTTTTTAAATCTGTGCGCAGTGGTATTACGCCAAGAAGGTGTAAAAATAAATGCTGACAGCTTTGCAGCTAAATACTTTGATAATGCAACTGTGTTAGCCGATAACGAATTTGGTGAAGAATACCTAGACCTAGAAATCGCTATTCGCGTTGTACCAAACTTTACGGCAGCGGTTGAACACATTGCACAGTTTGGTTCAAACCACACTGAAGTAATTTGCACTAAAAACGCAGCCGCTGCAGAGTTATTCCAGCGTAGTGTCGATGCTTCTGTAGTGATGGTTAATACATCATCTCGCTTTTCTGATGGCTCACAGCTGGGTCTAGGCGCAGAGATTGGTATAGCAACTTCTAAGCTTCATGCATACGGTCCTATGGGACTTGAGTCACTGACTACTGAGAAGTACTTAGTGAATGGTGAAGGCCAAGTTCGCGAGTAACCGCTAAAGCTTAATTTCATTAAAAAGCCGAGTATGGAAATACTCGGCTTTTTTGTTTTTTCAGACTACTCTGTAATTAATTTAATTTTTCAAGCCAGTCGCTTGCAGGTTCAGGCCTGTGTAAATAATAGCCTTGAAGAATAACTTCTGGATATTCTTGCAATAAATCAAAGTGGGACTGGTTCTCTACACCTTCAGCAACTATCTCGAGTTCAAATAAACGGCCTAGGCTTACAATCATATCAATAATTAACTTATCGTTATTATCAGTCGGTGCTTCCAATACAAAAGAACGGTCAATTTTTAGTTCTTGTATGGGTAATTGTTTAAGATAAGTTAAACTCGAATATCCAGTACCAAAGTCATCAATTGATACCCTAATACCTAGCTTCTTGAGAAAGTGAACAGCTTCAATAGCCGCTTCCATGTGATTAAGTAATGTACCTTCAATTATCTCAATAGTGAGTTGCTGAGGGTTAATGCTATGTTGCTTTATTTGTTGGCTAATAAAGCTTAAAAAACGCGCTTCATGAAAGTGCCTGCCACTTACATTAATTGATAGGTTTAACTTAGGGTGAGTTTTACTAAGTTGCGTTAATATTTCAAGTGCATTTGAAGTTACCCAGCAATCTAAGTCATAAATTATATCTGACTCTTCGGCTATAGATATAAACTCACCAGGGCTAATGAAGCCTTTTTGAGGATGCTCCCATCTTAATAAAACCTCAGCGCCTTTAAGGGTTTGGCTTCGGTCAAATTGAGATTGTAAATATAGGGATAACTCATTATTTGAAATAGCTTTACGTAAATCTTGCTCTATTTCAAAACGGCGTTTTGCTTGCTCGCCAAATGAAGTATCAAAAAAGGTAACTCTATTGCCGCCTTTTTCTTTTGCTTTGTAACAAGCCGCCTCACAGTTACGAATTGTTTCAATAGCACTTTCCCACTGATCTTCCCGAGGAAAAATATACGTGCCAATACTTACTGTTAAGCTAACGTCTTGTTCATCAACCACAAAGGGGTGGTTTACACTTATGAGCAGTTCTTGGGCTTTATTTTCAGCCATAGCTTGGGCTCTGATCCTGCCAATACCTTTTTCAACTGTACACAGTACTGCAAATTCATCACTGCCTAAGCGAGCAATAACATCTTTTTTACTCACCTTAGAATGAATTCGTTTAGTTAATTCTTTTAAAATGTTATCGCCAGCGAGTAGGCCTAATCCATCATTTATTGAGTGGAAGCTGTCTATGTCAATAATATAAATATAGGCATAACTATTTTCGGTACTACAAACCTGAAGTTGCTGCTCCAACTGCTTTAAAAAACCATTTCGGTTGGGCAAACCTGTAAGTTCATCATGCCATGTGAGGTAGTGAATTCTTTCTTGCGTTATCTTAACGCTAGAAATATCACTAAATACACCAATATAATGCACGTTGGTATCTTGCTCGCCTTTTACCATACTAAGAGTTAATAACTCAGGATAAAGCTCGCCATTTTTTCGTCTGGTTACTAGCTCTCCACTCCAATATCCTGCTTGGTTTGCATGATGCCATACTTGATCAAAGCTAATACTAGGGTGGTTATTTTGTTTAATATCGTGCAACTGCATTTGCAGGGAGTCAGATTCAGAGTAACCTGTAATCCGGCAAAATGAAGGGTTTACGGCAATAATTTTTCCGTTACTGTCGGTAATAACAACGCCATCAGCGGTTCCCGTTAGGGCTTGATAAAATAACTTTTGTTTTGAGGAGAGTTCTTTTAATTCTTCTTCACGCTGACTTAACTCTTTCGCCAGAGACTCTATTTCAAGTAGTTTGTCGTGCAGGTCAAAGTTTTTTTCTATAAGCCTATCTAGCATGCCTTGAGCGGTAATATGAGTGCGAATGCGTGCTCTAACGAGCGCTAGCTTGTAAGGTTTGTGTATGTAGTCAATTGCGCCCATAGCAAAGCCTTTTTCTTCAGACTCTTCCTCGGTAAGCGCAGTTACAAATATAACGGGGATGCCTTTGGTATTTTGTTTCGCTTTGAGTATATTACATACTTCGTAGCCGTCCATGCCGGGCATCATTATGTCTAATAAAATCAAGTCAGGCCTAGTTGACTCAATAAAGATCAAAGCCTGCTCACCACTAGTAGAAATACGTACATCGTAGTCAGTTAAAAGTCCTTCTACTAATACGTGTAAATTACTAGGTTCGTCATCAACAATAAGAATTAAAGGTTTATGCTTTTGTTCTGTGGTTAATCCATTATTGTTTGCGAGGTAATTTGAATGCACTATCTGTCCTTCTCTGCGTTCTTTACAATATTAAATCTAGTTCAGGTTAGTGGTTATACCTAATTTTTATTATCGTTCCTATACATATCAATAAGCTCAATTACTAACGCGTAGTTAAAATGATCAATTGCTTCTTTGAGCTTAAATAGGGAGTGGCCTCTATCATATTGATTCATTTCTAGCTGTCTAACCAAACTGCTAGGTACGGGGCGAGCCGTTAATGCTAATGAGTATATATTATCAATAACCGAGTCTTCGTTTTCTAGTTCATGTTGCTGTATATGTTCTTTTTTAAAGCTGTAAGCTATCAAAAATTGTTTTACAGCAAAAAGTGTAAGTATTAATTGCTCATTAAAATGAGATAAATTAATACTTTTCTTATCTATTAAGCTTTTCTCAACACTTTGCGCACTTTGTTGCAGTAGCTCAAAGCCTAATGTGCCGGCCAAGCCTTTGAGTGTATGTACTAGTCGAATTAAGCTTTCTAACTCTCCATTTTTGATTAATATATCAGCTTTAATCGAAAAGTCATTGTAATCGTTGACAAACTGAGTAAATAATTTAGCTAACAATTCGTCATTGTTTTCTAGGTTTTCTTTTGCTAAAGGCAGGTTTATAGTGCTCAGAGATTCGCTACTTTGCAGATGCTTTTCTATACTTTCGTAAAGCGCATCAAAAATAATCGGTTTTACTAAAAAGTCATCCATACCCGCTCTAAACGCTGCTTTTTTATCATTAGGATCGGCGGCTGCCGTAATGGCAATTATGGGAGTTTTGTAGCCTCGCTCTCTTAATATGCTTGTTGCTTCAAGCCCATCCATAACTGGCATTTGAACATCCATAAAAATAATATCGATGTCATTTATCTCTACTTTATCTAATGCATCATGTCCATTATCAGCAATGATCACGGTCATATCTAATCTTGCTAAAAGGGCGGAGGCTATTTCTTGGTTAATTTTATTGTCGTCAACAACTAATGCATTAAAACCCGAGAATTTAGGGTGAGGCTTTAATTGCTTTTCTTTAAAATTATTTGGTGAAAGCTTTCTTAAAATTTCAACTTCACTATTTTTATTACCAATAATTATAATGTCTATATTTTCATTTTTTGCAATTGGCTCAGGAGACTCTTCATCGGTAATTAATAAAATCAGTGTCAATTTTTCATTAACGCTTTTATTTTGAGCGTACAGTTGTTGTAAAATAAAGTTATCGTTGAGCTCTTTTTTTTCTATCGACATTATTACAATACTAAATGGGCTACTAGGCTGAGACATTTTTGCAATGGCCCTTAATGGTTCTTGTGTTGTTTCTGTCGTTATATTTATATCACTTAGTAAGTCCATTAATTTTTTAATTTGCTCATTATCGGGGCTAATTAATAAGGCGTGTTTTTTAAGCTTTTGTTGCTCAGATAAAGTAAAGGGTAGAGTAAAGAAAAACTCGCTACCTTGATTAATCGTGCTCCTTACTTGTATATCTCCGCCCAGCAATTTAGTTAATTGTTTGCTTATAGTGAGTCCTAAACCGGTCCCACCATACTTTCTTGTTGTGCTTGAATCACCTTGCGAGAAAGACTGGAATATAATTTTTGATTGCTCTTCAGTCATCCCAATACCCGTGTCTTTTATACTAAAGCGAAGGTTTATTGTTTTTTCGTGTTGAGATGTCGCTTCTATAATTAATGATATTTCACCATGCTCAGTAAACTTAATTGCGTTACCTACACAGTTATTTATTATTTGACTTAAGTGCATTGGGTCGCCAATAAGTTCAAGCCCTGCATCAACGTGTAAAGTAAAGTTTAATAACAAGCCTTTTTGCTTAGCATTTGTTGAGAATAAATTTTGAACGTTAGAAACTATAGTATGTAAGGTAAAAGGGATTTGCTCTAACTGAACTTTTTCCGATTCTAGTTTAGAAAAATCCAGAATATTATTTAAAATCTGCAATAAATTTTGAGCACTTGAAAAAGCTTTATCTGCGTAGTGTTTTTGCCTTGAGGGAAGCTCGCTGCTTTGTAAGAGTTGCAACATACCTAATATGCCATTCATTGGGGTGCGAAGTTCATGACTCATATTGGCTACAAAATCTATTTTTGTTTTATTGGCTTTATCAGTTTGCTCCATAGCACTCGTCAGGTCGGCATTCATTGCTTCCATTTGGGAATTTAATACGCGGGTTTCATTGAGTAGCTCTTTGGTTTGCTTATTTTTTAAATATAAAGCGTTGGCTGCTTTTATTACCGACGCTATTTCAGTTTGATTTTGGCTGGTATTTGAAATAGTTACTGGCTTTTCGTTATTCATGTCTTTAAGTAATAAAGTGAGCTGGGTAATCGGTTTTATAACCGATCTAAAAATAAAATAGCTTAATAATAAAATGATTAACATAATTAAAACGGCAAATATATTTGCCTGTTCTGTATTTTTTGTTAAGTGGCTACTTAGTAGCTCTTCTGTTTTGATTAGTTTATTTTTTTCTATATTTTTAATTTCATTAGTTAAATACAGCAATTCGTTTTCTATGCCTGTAAGCACTACATTTACAGAAAAAGTGTAGCTACGGGTGAGTAATACAAGTTGGTTATAAGCTTGTTTTAAGCTTGTTGTTTTATTGGAGAGGGATTCATTTATTACAGAGGTGCTCGTTAGTTTTTTATGTAAGTGATTTAAGTTTTGTTTTACATTTTGTGCTTCATCAAAATTAGGTTTATAGAGATAGCTTATAATTGCGTGTTTTAAATTACTTATTGTGAGTAAAACATCGTTAAAAATAACTTTATTATCATTGTTTGAAGACCCTTCTAAATCACTAATTGTTACCTGTAGGTCATCAATAGGCTGTTTGAACTGAGTAGTGTAAAGGTGTTCGCGTTTTTGTCTGTTTACGACAACTTGGCCAAATGTATCTTGGTAATTATTTAGATACTCGCCAAGGCGTATTAGTGAGTTTTGATACTCAGGGGTTTGGTTTTGAGTGTTTGTTTTTAGCTGCTCGAGATTTAGATTTGCCT
This sequence comes from Pseudoalteromonas sp. NZS71_1, assembly GCF_015864305.1. NCBI lineage: Bacteria > Pseudomonadati > Pseudomonadota > Gammaproteobacteria > Alteromonadales > Pseudoalteromonadaceae > Pseudoalteromonas > Pseudoalteromonas sp. NZS71_1. The sequence goes on from NZ_JADYXM010000005.1 coordinate 59,080, forward strand.
TATTTAAATAAAAATTAAATTTGGTAATCGTATTTTCATTTGCATTGTCAATAAATGAAACTGCATGCCCTTGCAGGGAAATAATATCGTTTTCTAAGTGATTCACAGCTTCACTTTGAATAAGCGCGTTATGCTGCGACTTTTGCAAGTTAAGTAAGGACGTTTGCGAATAGTTAAACAAATAGCTTTGTAAAAGAAGTAATCCAATCAGCGAACACAAAGCTAATATTATTTTTGATTTAATTGAATTTATTATCATTATCGGCTAATCAACTCATACCATTTTTGTAGACTGTAGTCATAGGTTGGCATAACTGTATTCCATACTGCTACATTGCTAAAGCGTTTATAGTAACTACCACCATTACGTTGCGCACCAGCTTTAATAGCTACGTCGCCATTTGTATTTAATAAATCTATGCTTGTTACTTTTCCACCGTACCAGTAATCCCATTCGGCCGGCGATAAGAGTAGTTTAGAGCGTTGTGGGTTACTAATGTAATAACCTTGGCGAGCAATAAATGCACCAGGCCAGCCTGAAAGCCACCAATTCATATAATCGTAAGCTGCATCTTTTACGCTACTTTGTGTTTGTGACGATAAACACATAACACCATGCCAGCCTCGGTAGCCTTCTTTTGGCGCGGCAAAACGAACATTAATATTTTGGCTGTTTAACGCAGAGACGGCAGGCGAAAACATACTTTCTATATGGGCTCGCTTACTTTTCATAAATTCAATCGACTCAGGGACCGAGTTCCAATAGCCACTAAAGTGACCTTGGCGTTTAAAGTCGAGTAATATACTAAACAATCTATCAAGTTCTGAACGAGTCATCGCACCTATATTGTTAAATTTTATAAGCCCTTTACTTTGCGCTGCTAGGGCTAGGTCAAATAATCCAATGGTAGGCGCATTTACAATAGCTACTTTACCTCTGTTATCGTCATCAAGCAGCCAACTCCAGCTTTCGGTTTCGTATGCTATACCTGGCTTAATAAAGTCGGTGTTGTAACCAAAAGAGTCAACATTATGCACATAAGGTAAAAAGCTAATATGATCGCTTTCTTGTGCGCTTAATGTGCCATCGGGTTGAACATTTAATAATTTATAGGGAGCATCACCTGCACCAATACTTGCAGTTTCGGTTAGTTTTCCCGTTTTAGTAAGTGGATTTATCTCGTTAAAGTAGGTGAGCCGTTTTTTTTCTATTGGCTGTATAGAACCTGCATCCCAAAGCACATTAATGCTGTTTGACCATTGTTCGTATAAATCAAAGGAGCTAGGGTCCATTGATGCCTTTTGCAAAACAGCAGCGCTGCCTGCGGGAGTAAATTCTATATTAATACCCAAGTCACTCATCGCTTGCTTGCGAATAGCCTCTTGGAGTGTTACATGCGTACCAAGTACTCTTAATGTGACTTTTTTTCGGGCAAAAACATAAGGCGCATGTGTTATTGCACCAGCTGTTAAACCTATTGCAGCTAGCTTTTTTAGCGTTGAACGCTTAGGGTTGTCCATGTTAAGCCTAAAGTACTAATGTGTGACATTATGTATAGCTAAGAACTTGTAAAGACACAAGTTGAATGGATAAATTTAAAATTATATAGAATGAAAAATTAGAATAGTAGGGTGTCAAAAAATAATAAAAACAATGGAAAAATAGAAGAGTAGAGCGAATTTGAAAAGGAGTAGGAAAGTGGTGGAGCTAAGCAGGATCGAACTGCTGACCTCCTGCGTGCAAGGCAGGCGCTCTCCCAGCTGAGCTATAGCCCCACATTCCTAAATTACATATAATGTAACTGCTTGACTGCTGAGTTCCAAGCGGGACGAACTTTAAGTTTTTTTATAAATTTGGTCAAGTATTTTTTCGTAAATTTTCACTGTTTACGTCAATTTTTGTTAGACTCGGCTTAATTCAAAACTAAAACGATAAAAAACAATGAAAAAATGTGTTCTAGCGCTTATGGTTTTACTCGCTGGCTGTGCCTCAAATGATGAGCCGCCTTTTGAAATAAATAATAAACAGTTTCACGAAAAGCAAGATGAGCAAGGCAATAAGCTTTTTGCTTATGTTGTTTCGGTAAAAGCTAAGCATCGTGAAAACTTTAACCTAGACCGTGGTCCTAACAATAGACCAAGCCGTGGTGAGGTTAAGCAGTATATAGAGAAAGAGCATTTTGAAGAGTCGAGCATTCTAAAGTTACAGCTAGAAGATCAAGCAGTTGAATTATTAAATCAAGAGCTAAAAGAGCGTGAGTATTGCGATAACAAACATGAAGTTAATGATGTTTTATGGCGAGATTTGAGCGTACAGCTAAGAGGACGTTGTTTGTAATATGTTGGCTGATAAAACGAAGTTAGCAGAGCTTTTAGTGCGCCTAGATATTACTTACGATGCAATAGAACATCGGCCGCTACATACTAGCTTAGCGGCTGATGAGTTTATGATTGAGCGCCCAGGTACTCGTCTTAAAAACCTATTTTTACGCGATAACGAAGGCAAGCGACACTTTTTAGTTATTACAGCGCACAATAAGCAACTCGATTTAAAGGCACTATCAAAGCAACAAGGGCTTTCGCGTTTAGGGTTTGCATCGAGTGAACGCTTAGCAACGTATTTAAAAGTGGTTCCTGGGTGTGTATCTATGTTGGCTCTTTTAAATGATAAGCAAAACGAAGTGAGCTTATGGGTCGATCAAGATATTTGGGGTGGTGATTTGTTTCATTGTCATCCGTTTGAAAACACCCAAACATGGTTGCTTAGTAAAGCTGATTTAGAAACATTTTTTAATCACACAAAGCATCAACCGCGCGTTGTATTTTTACCCTCAAAATAAGCCCACATAATTAACGATAAACCGCATAAGCAAACCGCGAGCAGCGTAAACATAAACGCTGTTTGCCCATGATGTTGGTATACCACACCGGGTAATAACGACCCCAATGCCCCACCACTGTAATAAAACGATACATATCCGCCATTGGTTACACTTGGCGGGGCTTTACTTATTTTATTAACGAGCGGTGCGGCAGTTGAATGAATCACAAACATAGCACCACAAAACAAAGTAAATGCGATTAAAAATAAGCTAAGCTGGTGGCTCATTAATAAAATAATACTCACACTATAAAAACTAAATACCGCAGTTAATAAATGCCAAGGCGAAGGGACTTTTTTAAGTAACCAAGGTGCAGCAATAGAGGCGAGGGCACCAACTAAATAACCACTGTAAACTAAACCTATGTCACGAGTATTGGTAATTAAAAACGTGTTTTGTAATATAAACGGTAAGTAATTAAGTAATGCAGCAAAACAAAAAAACATACAAAAGACGGCACCGTACACTTTAAGGATAGCGCCTTCTTTAAGTTGTTTAATGTAATCCAGAGGGGAGAGCTGCGACGGTGTAGCTGGGTTTGTAAAGCGAGAATGCTTAATTGTCAAAGCTAAGCAAATAAGCATAAAAGCAATTACGTAATAAAAGCTCTGCCAATTCCATAAGTCGCTAAACAAAGCTGCGAGCACACGACCAAAGTAACCACCAACTATACTGCTACCAATATATAGGGTCATATTTTTTTGAAGTGTATCAGCGCTATAGCTCATACCTATATAGCTAGTCATTGCTGTTAAAGCTGCAGGGAGTGTTAAACCTTGTAAAAATCTGACTAATAATAAAAGCTCAAAGCTAGGTACATAAATAAAAAGTAAGCAGCTAAGGCCTAAAAGCACCATTGCAATACGTAATATAAGTAGTGGATTTATTTTTGCTAAAAATAAACCATAAACGAGCGGGGCAATGGCTAAGGGCAGCATAGTTGCAGTCATTAAGCTGCCAGCTACCGCAGGTGCTACATTAAATTCGCTCGCAAAAAGGCTAAGTAGGGGTTGGGGTGCATAAAGCACAAAAAATATAAATACCGAGCAAACGAGTAGATGAGGTAAACGCATTATATGGCTCGTGCATTTGCTGATTGGTTGCGTGGTATTGTATTAAAAATTGCTTTTAATTCATAATTAAAACCATAGTCATTGCGCTATATCATGGTTTGTTTTAACTAGTTTGCTAGATTAATGTCGATAGCGCTGTTATTTGAACTCGTTGGTGATTAAAATAGCGATAATATTAGTTTTTAGTGGAACAAAGCCATGGGTTCATTACAAGACCAATTGCTTCAAGCAGGATTAACAACATCGCATAATGCTAAAGTTGCTAAATCAGAAAAGCGTAAGCAACAAAAAAAGCAAAAGAAAGGGGCTACTAGCAACCCAAGTGATCTGCAAAAGCATATTCAACAAACCAAGCTAGAACAGCAAAAAAAAGCTGAAGAGCTTAACCAAACACGCCAAGTGAGCTTAAAGCAGCGCGAGCAAGAAGCGCGTGTTAAACAAATTTTAGAGCACCACAACCAAGACGCTATTCGTGGTGAGCGCACATTTAATTTTACTTATCAAAACAAAGTAAAAAATATCGACGTGAACGAGAAAACGCAAAAAGCGTTATCGGGCGGTCGTTTAGCTATTTGTGTACTAGAAGGGCAATTTTACGTATTAGACGACGAACCAGCACGCAAAGTGGCTGAAGTTGACGAAAAGTATATTGTTTTTCATGTAGAGCCAGAAAACAAACCAAAAGATGAAGATGACCCGTACGCAGACTTTGAAGTACCAGATGATATAGTGTGGTAATAAGTTATTAAGGGTAAGCTCATTTTTATTTGATAAAGTATATAAAAGTGAGACAGAAACGAGTTAGCGGTTTTTGGTTAAGTTGATCGTCTAGCGTCGTTTCGTACGTATGCTTTTTATTTGATTGTTTACTACAATCAATAGAACAGTTTTTCTAACCGTCAAAAAAGAAGAGTAAATACAATGAGCAAGATGAAAACACTACTATTAGGCGCGGGTATTACTTTAGCCGCAAGCTTCTCGTTTAATGCAGCAGCTGCCGATGGCGCTGCACTTTATACCGCTAAAAATTGTCAAACTTGTCATGGCGCTGAAGGTAAAGCACCAATTATGGGTATGTACCCTAAACTAAACGGTCAAAACAAAGACTACTTAGTAGCGCAAATGAAAGACATCAAATCAGGTGCACGTAATAACGGTATGACCATGGCTATGAAAGCAATGGTTGCAACGGTAACTGATGAAGAGTTTGAAGCAATTGCAGATTACCTAGCTAACGTAAAATAATTTACGCAGCTATACCATTTTAATGCAATTGGTATTTTAGTTTTACAAACAGCCACACAATAGTGTGGCTGTTTTGTTTGGTGTTTGCTATAAAATAGAGACTGCTTTAGACTTCTAAACATCTGTTCGTACAGGTTAGTAATGTACGTTTTTAAAAGGCTCATTATGTTTGATTTACCCCAACTCGATTTAAAAAATAAAGTATCAGCACAAGAGTGGCAACTTCGTGTTGATTTAGCCGCGTGTTATAGACTGGTAGAGCACTTTCGTTGGGGGGATTTAATCTATACGCATTTATCAGCACGTTTGCCTGGCACCGACCACTACTTAGTGAATGCGTTTGGTTTAACCTTTGATGAAGTAACTGCCTCTAATTTAGTAAAGGTCGACTTAAACGGTAATATTATTGACGATACGCCATTTAGTATTAACCCAGCTGGTTTTACTATTCACAGTGCGATTCATGAGGTACGCGAAGACGCTCATTGTGTTATTCACCTTCATACTAAAGAAACAATCGCAGTCGCTACACAAAAAAATGGTTTATTACCGCTTAGCCAGTATTCAATGTTTTCACTGCCATCGCTTTCTTATCATGGCTACGAAGGGCTTGCAGTAAACGACGACGAGCGAAAAGTGCTGCAAGATGATTTGGGCAGCACTAACCATATGTTATTGGCAAATCATGGTGGCTTAACAGTAGGCCCAACGGTAGGCGATGCGTTTATGCGCTTTTATGATTTACAGCGAGCGTGTGAAATACAACTAGCGCTACAATCAAGCTCGCAAGAGGTGATTGAAGTACCGCAACCTATAATCGACAATATTTATAATCAAGCAAACGTAGTACACAGTGGTAGCACTGGCGGGCAACTTGCGTGGCCTGCTATGTTACGTAAAGCGTATCGACTTGACTCTAGTTTTGCAAAATAACCCATAGCGGTTAATAAGGAATTTTAATGAAAGTAAATCGCGTTGAAGTATTTGATATTCACTGTCCTGATAGACCTTCGTGGACACCTGTGTTTGTACGTATTCATACTGACGAAGGTATTAGTGGTGTTGGCGAAGCGGGCCTTGCATACGATTTAGGTCACAGTGCTGCAGCGGCTATGATTAAGGAAATGGCCGATGCCTTTTTAATCGGCCACGACCCGTTTCAAACAGAAAAACTATGGTCTCGTATGTTACGTGAAAGCTTTTGGGGTTTAGGCGGCGGACCTGTTGTTTATGCTGCAATGAGCGCAATTGATACCGCACTTTGGGATATAAAAGGTAAAGCGCTTGGCTTACCTGTATACCAATTATTAGGCGGTAAAGTTAACGACAAACTACGCACGTACGCATCACAATTACAGTTTGACTGGGATAGCGAATTTAAAGCGCTAGTACAACCGCAAGAATATGCAGAAGCGGCTTTAAAGGCGATGGCCGAAGGTTACGATGCAGTAAAAGTAGATCCAATTCAGTACGATAAAGACGGCAATACTTATTACGATCGTACAAAAATAATTTCACGTACTGAAATGAAGTTATACCGTGCACGCATGCAAGCTATTCGCGAAGCAGTAGGCGACGAAGTAGACATTATTTTTGAATGCCACAGCTTACCGGGTGTGACAACAGCCATTCAGTTGGGTGAAATTGCAGAAGAATTTGACTGTATGTACTTTGAAGAGCCAGTTAACTATTTAAACCATTCATTACATGCAAAAGTAGCAGATAAAGTTAATGTACCAATTGCTGGTGGTGAGCGTTTGTATAATCGCTGGGGTGTGCGCCCGTATTTAGAAGATCAAAGTATTGATGTACTACAGCCAGATATTGGTTTATGTGGTGGTTTTACCGAAACCAAAAAAGTGTGTGATTACGCTGATATTTTTGATGTGCGTATTCAAGCTCACGTATGTGGCGGGCCTGTTGCAACAGCAGCATCACTGCACTTAGAAACGGCTATCCCTAACTTTTTGATTCATGAACACCATACTTATGCGATTAAAAAGTGGAACCGCGAGTTATGTTTACAAGACCCACAACCTAAAAATGGTTTCTTTGAAGTGTCAGAAGAGCCTGGGTTGGGTATTGAATTAAACGATGAGATTGTTATGCGTTCTCAACGCGTAGAAATAAAATAATAGACTTTTAACCTAACTTTAGGTCATGCATTAAAAAGCCGGTAAGTGATTAGTCACTTACCGGCTTTTATTTGTTTGGGGGAAGTAAAGCTTGTTATAACTCGTTAATTTTACATTCCACGTCTTTAAGTTCAATAGTTGCTTTGCTATCGAGATGGCGTATATAGCATTGCTTGCCTTTAATCATCAATTCAAACTGATCGGGTGTATTGCGACTTTGCGTGTCGATAATATTATTACCATCTACATTGCTAAGGGTTACTGTACTGCTGGTTGTAAATACATCATCAGCTAATTGAGTCTCTTGCATATGTACAAGTGTTTTAATTGCTTTGCTAACGGCTGTTTTATTTGGCTTTGCTAGTAGAGCATGTTGCAGTTTAGGTGTCGGGTCTGGATTTTGAGATATGCAGCCATTGAGAAGAAGCGCTGAAAATACAACGATTAGTAAAAAGTACATTTTCATAAATTGGCCGTATTATCATAAAAAGAGAGTTTAATATAACTAGTTTTACTTACACTTGGTAGTAGTGCTTAGCGTTTGTATAGCTAAGGTAATGCCATGTCTTATCGTTTGAGCATAACGCCTTATGGCAGTGCCATAGATTGTTGTAGCTTGTATTTATTTGGCACACAGGGAAGTTGCTAGCAAACATAATACGCTGCTGGCCAAAGTGATTAAAAAGAAAACTAAAACACGCTGCTTGTTGCTCGCTGGTGAGTTGTAGTAATTCAAAACCAGAGAATTTAATTGCTATGTTGTCATGCTGAGCAAGTAACTCAACACTTTGTCGCCAATCATTTAAATTACTTGGCAGTCCTGCATGATTAATTATAATTTGAAGTTGCGGTAGCTGCTTAGCGTAGTAAGCCACTCGTTTGGTTATTTCGCTATTTTCAATATCAAACTGAGCTTCAAAATGCAGTTGGGTATCTGATAATATTGTTAGGTTTTTAAAACTATTAGCATCTAATAAACGCTTTGCGTCAGTACCTTCGGTTATATCTCTAATGCCACACAAACTCAGATGAGTTAAAGCTTCCAACGAGTTTATAAACTGATCAGCCGATGAGTCAATTTGGGTGTAACTAATAGCCTTAAATGAAAGGCTTTTTAAATGCGAGCTTAGCCAATTTAACTCGTTAATAGGGGAGATGTTATCAAACCCGGCTTCTATATGAACAAGCCCTACGAGTTCAAAGTCAGTACTTTTAACAAGTTGCTGTGCACTTACTGGTTGTTTAATTTTTTCTAGGTTAGGCCACGCTGGTGGGTTAGCGCCTTGTAGCCATGAGTATTGACCTTCTACTAAATTAAAAAAGTGTACGTGTGGGTCAATAATTTTTAGGCTCATTGCACATTACTCATTGAGCAGTGTAGCCACCGTCAATGCTTTGTAGGCTGCCAGTAATAAAGCTGGCATCGTCGCTTGCTAAAAAGCTCACAAGGGCGGCAACCTCGTCGGCTTGACCTAATCGGTTAAGCGGTTGAAGACTTGCTTCCTCGGCAACTATTTCAGCTTTGTTTGCGCCACTTTTTGCGCAGTACGCATCTATCGCGTTATGAAATAGCGGGGTTTCTATTGTGCCAGGGCATACTGCATTTGCTCTAATATTAAAACCCGCGTAATCAAGCGCTGTTGTTTTAGCCATTGAGGCAAGGGCATGTTTTGTTAGGTTATACGCAAAAGAGTTTTGCTTACCTATAATTGCCTGATCGGAAGCGACTAATATAATAGCACCGCCATTTTGCGCTTTCATGCTTGGCAATACGCTTTGTATTGCGGCATAAGCGCCTTTAACATTAAGCGCAAAAAGTGCATCGAGAGTTTGCTCGTCGGTGCTTTCTATATTTGCGCTTAAGTGTTTTCCAGCATTAGAAACAAGTACATCAATACGTTTGCTTTGTTTACAGATAGCGTTGATACAGCTTTGTACCGCCGATACATCACTTACATCACACTGATGAAATATACCGATTTCGCTCAGCTCTATATCAAGGTTATGTACTTCATAGCCATTGTTTAGCAAACGCTTTACTACGGCTAAGCCAATACCTTTTGTACCACCTGTAACGACTGCAACTTTAGACATACTTACTTCCTTTATTGCTAACTAGTGAGAGTGACCACAGCCGCCTTCCGCGTGCACATGTCCGTGAGAAACTTCTTCACTTGTTGCTTCACGTACCGATATAACTTCAACGTCAAACGTTAGTGTTTTGCCCGCAAATGGGTGGTTTAAATCACAATCTGCGTTAAAACGACCAACCTTAACAATAGTAACCTGATGACGACCTTGGTTAGAGCTAACCATTGCTGTCATACCTGGTTTCCATACTTTAACGTCGCCTTGTAGGTGCTTAAGCGGAATACGCTGAATTAAGTCATCAACACGCTCGCCGTATGATTCACTTGGCTCTAGAGTTACACTAAATTTTTCGCCAGCTTCTTTGCCTTCAAGTGCTTTTTCTAAACCAGGAAGCATGCCTTCGCTGCCATGAATGTAAGTCAGTGGCGCTTCGTTTGTGCTACTTTCAATTTGCTCGCCCGCTTCGCTAAGGGTGTAATGAAATTCAACTGCTGAATTTTTACTAATTTGCATGCTTGTCTCTTCAAATAATAACTATGTTAGGGCGCAATTTTACGCGAAATATACTTGTTTATAAACTTAACGTGGCTGATTTAGTGTTTTTTGTAAATCTAGCAGTAAATCTTTTTTTATTGGGGCTGCTTTTTGCTTTTCAGCTTGTGGTATAAACAGTACTAATTGAGTGCCAGGCTTTAAAATACTTGATGCAGAGAGTTTGTTCCATTTTGCCAAGTCGCTATGAGGTACATCGTAAAGCTGACTTATACTCCAAAGGCTATCGCCCGACTTAACTTCGTAATCTATTTCAATGGTGGGAATCGCAATCTCTTGGTGTTCTAAATAAGGGCTAATTTTGTAATCAACAGTTAATGTGCTTGGCAGGGTTTTAGGTTGTCCAACTAATAACTTTTCTCCAACGCCTATTAAATTATTATTTTTGTTATTAAGTTGTTTTAAAGCTTTTACCGACATACTAAAACGTCCAGCAATACCGTAAAGCGTGTCGTTTTGTTTAACGATGTACTCTCCAGCAAAGTTTGATTTAAAAAACTGACTTTTTAATAAAGCCTCTTGCCCTATAGGAAGCAGTAAAGTATGCGGCCCGTTAGGTGAGCTTTGATTTTTTAAATATCCCTGATTAATCGCGTGTAACTGCTTTGAACCTATACCAGAGAGCTTAGCGATGACTGAAAAGTCGAACTGCTGGCCTATATTCATCTGTGTTGTAAATGGCTTATATGCAAGCTTTGGGCGTTTAATGCCCTTTTGTGGGTGCTTAACTAAATAGCTTAAAGCGAGTAACTTGGGTACGTAGTCGGCGGTTTCTTTTGGCAGACTGAGTGACCAGTAATCGGTGCTTTTACCGCGTTTTTTGTTTTTTTCGATTGCGCGTTTAACGCGGCCCTCACCACTGTTATAAGCAGCCAAAGCATGTAGCCAATTACCATCAAAGCGTTTATGTAAGTAGCTTAAGTAATCAAGTGCTGCATCGGTTGAAGCAAGTACGTCTTGGCGCCCGTCATACCATTGGTCTGACTTAACTCCAAAGTGATGCGCTGTTGCGCCAACTAACTGCCAAACACCAACAGCTTGCTGTGATGAGGCTATCGTTGGTCTAAAATCGCTTTCTACAAATGGTAGTAAAGCGAGCTCCATAGGTAGTTGCTTTTGCTCAATTTTTTTTACGATATGATACAGGTAAGGCGCTGCGCGTTTACTCACAGTTTGTAAGTAGTTAGGTTGCTTTGCGTACCAGCTGATACGCTTTTTTAACGCGCGATTTTGATAAACCGTAAAGTGTAGATTGTTGGCTATATGCACCCACAGATCGGTGGTTTTTGGTGGGCGCTTTTTTACGATTGTTTTTTTGAATTGAAGTGGCGTAACGTGCTCACTAACTTGGGGCGTTTGAGCTACTTCCTCGTCAATATCATAAGTATAGTCAGGCTCAAAATGAGTAAATATTTGTGGAGCTTCTTGTGGTTCTTGCTCCGTTGATTGACAACCAAATAACAAAATACCCAAACAACATAAAACCAAACTGCGCATAGTGATCACTTTTGTAAATTCCTTTTATTATTTTAACACAATCCGTTGTGTTGAGTTATTCTGCGCTTTTTGCGCGATTTAGGCCAGCTTGTAAAAAGAAGTTACTCGATTTTATATTAAGCGCTTCTTGTTTATAAGGCTCAATAACTGATTCAGGAAACGATAGCATTAACTGCTCAATACTTTGATCTTTATTGTTTTTAACGTGCTCTATTATGGCTGTTAAAAATGATAGAGGCTGTTTCAGCTGCTCTTTTGTTAATGTGCCGCCGTGCCCAGGTAAAATAATAGTGAGCTTTTCGTCGTTAATATATTGCTTAAGCAACGTTTGCCAACTTTTAAGTTCACCGTGTCCAGGGTAAGGAAGCCAGTCAACGATATCGCCACCAATAAGCACACTGCCATTATTAGTAGTAATAGTTAAATCGCCGTTAGTATGGGCTTGCTGCGGCTCAAGCATTACCTCAAAATCACCAAGGTCGATAACTTTACGACTATCAATTACTATTTTGGGTTTGCTAAGCTGATACTCCTGCCAGCGAAAAAGTCGTTTTTTTGCAAGCTCTAACTTATTTCGCCATTTAGCTTGCTCTTCTTTGGGCACATTTGCTAATCGTTGGTAGCTCAGCTCAATGCTCTTTTCATAGGTGTCTAGTTTGTCGGTATATGCTGTTTGATAAAGGTTAAAATTTTTATTTACCTGCTGATGAACAATGAGCTTAGCATCAGGGTAAAAATTTTGCATAACCGCCATACCTAGCAAGTGATCGTCATGGTAGTGGGTAGCCACTAAATAGCATAAGGGTGTTTTAAGGCGTTTCTTTAAATCTTCAGCAAGTTGTTCAACTGCAGCAAAATTGGCGCTCGTATCAACAAGTAGGGCACATTTTTCGCCTTCAATTAATACTTGATTAGAGTCGTAAAAGCGAAGCTTGTCTTGTTGCTTTAAAAACTGAATATGAGGGTTTATTGTATTCCAAGTAACGGCAGCGTAGGTGCTAGGTACTATTGATAATAAAGTGCATGCTAATAGTAAGTGCTTACATGAAGAGGCTATGTTTGAAAGTTTTAACTTCATTTATTATCTCTACGCTGATGTTTAATTACTTTAATAATAAACAAAAAGCGCAGTATGCGCTTTTTATTTTTGGTGTTTGGGGTCATTTGCCAAATGCTGACTGAGTTTATCAATCATTTGGTCTTGATGCTGTTGCTCAACTGTAGCCTGTGTTTTTGCTTCTAGCAATTCGTGGCTTAAGTTTAATGCTGCCATTAGTAGGGCTTTTTGATCGTTTCTAACGGTTGAGCGTTGCTTCATTTGCTCAACTAAGTCATTTAGATTTTTAGCTGCTGCTATTAATGCATCTTCCTGCCCTTCAGGGCAAGCAAATTGCTGCTCTTTACCTAGCAACTCAACAGTGACCCGCTGGTTTTGCAGCTCAGACATTAGCTAGCCTGTTGTGCGCTTTGTAACTTATCAAGAAGACCAGATAAAGTAGTGCTGGCATCTTTTTGCTTTTCTTCATTTTCTAAAGCTTCAAGTTGTAGCAATTCGTTGTCATCGCTTAGTTTAGTGTTCTGTTCTTTTAAAGTAACAACATCTGTTTGTAATTGGTTATTACGTTCGATTAAAGAATCGATCAGTTGTTCGAGTTGTTGAAGAGTAGTGTTATTCATAAAGGCGCTCATATAACTGTAATTAATGTCATGCAAATGTAAAGCAAAGTGTGTTGATTTGCCAGCATTTACGGTGGTTTTAGCTGATTTTTCTTTTGCGTTAAGGGATAATTCAGCATATGGGCTTTTTCATTCAGAAATGGTTCACTTAAACACTCTCTTATCTTGGTGTAAGTTGCCAAAGCCTAGTGCTTATGGTTCACTTACGATATTAAATTGCGTATGGCGAAAATAAATAATGCTTAGTTACAGACACTCATTTCATGCGGGTAATCCTGCCGATGTACTTAAACACTTAGTACTGGCACAAGTGCTAAATTATCAAACAATTAAAGATAAACCGCTTGATTATATAGACACACATTCAGGTGCTGGCTTTTTTGAACTTGCAGCTGCCGATGCGCAAAAAACGCAAGAGTATCAAGATGGTATTGAAAAACTTTGGCATCATAAAAGTGAGCATGCTGAGCTTAATGAATACATTGAATTAATTAAGTCATTTAACGACACTGACGAACTTGCGTTTTATCCAGGTTCACCAAAAATTGCAGAGCACTACTTACGCCGCCAAGATAAGGGTTGGTTTTTTGAACTGCACCCGCGCGATTTATTATTACTTGAAGAAAACATGCAAGGTAAGCGATCTATTCGTGTACGTGGAGAGGATGGTTTTGCAGGTTTAGTTGGTTTATTACCACCAGCATCTCGCAGAGCGTGTGTGTTAATTGACCCTCCATACGAAATTAAAGATGACTACGAAACGGTTGTAAAAACCTTAGTTAAAGCTTATCAGCGTTTTGCTACAGGTACTTACATGATTTGGTATCCGGTTGTTGATAGAGAACGCATTGATAATATGGAGCAGGGCTTAATTGATTCAGGAATGCGCAACATTCAGTTATTTGAATTAGGCACTGAAGCGGATACTGACGTACACGGTATGACAGCATCGGGCATGATTGTAATTAATCCTCCATGGAAGCTAAAGCAAACAATGGATGCAATAATGCCTGAGCTTGTTGGTTTGTTAAGTGAGCCAAGTGGTTTTTACCGAAGTGAACAACTCGTTGATGAGTAACTTTAAATAGCGCTTATAACGAATAATAAAATGCCCGGCTTTGCTGGGCATTTTATTTAAAATCAATACGAATGTGTTAGGTAATATTTATATAAGGGAGCTAAATATTAATTAAAATAAACCGCACTAAAAGTAGCAAGTGTATTACCGCGACTGTTTTTAAGTTTTAGTGATTCACCTGTTATTTCCCACTTTGAAGTTTTGCTAAGTACGTCAGACATAGCCGCTTCTTGGCTCATATTATCCGAGCACATCTTTTTTGTACTTGCTAGCTGACTAAGTGTAATTGTTTGCTGCTCGGTGCTATAGCTTCCGCTAAAATTATTACAGCCTAAAAAGCCATTAACGCGGTGGTCTTTATTGAACTGAATGAATGGTTCTTTAGTTGTAACATTCACAGTTTGAGCATTTATTGTTATTGCTTTCCAGTAAGTATTTGTGAGTGTTACATCGGGTTTTTGAGTCGACACTTTTGAAAGCTCAATTTTATAGGGGGTAGTTAACTGTGATTCTGCAAACGGGTCATGATTTGTTGTACTTGTGTAAAGCACTTTGTCTTTATTTATAATTCTGGCGCTTAGGCTATAGCGATGTTTATCGCTAATTTTGCTGGCATCATAAATTAGCTCAACGGTAAATGGCGGGGCTTGGGTAACATCAATCACTTCTTGTGTGATTATATCGGCTTTTACATCCATTTTAGATACATTGGAAAGCGTAACTATTAATTGCGAGCCAGGGCGAAGCATACTGCGATCTTTGTAGCTAGCTTGGATAGTTAGGCTGGTTATTGCTTCTGCAATTTCTGTGTTTTCAGTCGATTTAGTTTGCTCACCGCAGCCAGTTACTGCAAAAGCGCTAAGCGCCAATAAGCCAATCCCTGCAACTGCCTTTTTACGCGAAGATACTGCTTGATGCTTTTCCATGTTGGTTATCCTTACTCAATATTATGTCCTTAGTGTATTACCTAGTTACTTAATCATTCCTTAACTTATTTTAAACATAAAAAAAGGCGCATTAGCGCCTTTAATAATTAAAAACAAACGATTATTTTTTAACAAACTTAGTTAAAATAACAATGCGCTGGCCGTCAACTCGCCCTTCAATATGTTCAGGGTTGCTGGTTAGGCCAATATTACGAACAGCTGTTCCACGTTTAGCGGTAAGGCTACTGCCTTTAACGTCTAAGTCTTTAATTAGGGTAACAGTATCGCCTGCTTGAAGTACTACACCGTTGCTATCTACATGCTTTAAATCGTCATCTTCGGCAAGTGCTTTTTTAGCCCAGGTTAGCGTGTCTTCTTCAAGGTAAATCATGTCTAGCGCATCTTGTGCCCAGCCATTATCAGGCGCTAAACGCGAAAGCATTCTGTAAGCTACAACTTGTACTGCAGGAGTTTGGCTCCACATGCTATCGTTTAAACAGTGCCAATGTGTAGGCGTTATTTCGCTGTTATTCTCGATTTGATCTTTACATGTTTGACACGTGTAAATACATTTATCTGAGTGGGTTTCAGTTACCGGTGGTACTTCATAAACAGATAAGTTCTCGGTGGCTGCACACAATTCACATTGATTATTACTACGTTCGATTAAGGCTTTTTCAATACTCATGGGGCTCTTTCTGATTCTGGTCGAGTTAACATTTGCTGCTATTATACTCCAAAACACGAGCTCTGCGCCATTAGTCCCTTAATTTTGTGTGGGTATATTACTCATATACTTATCTTCAATACTTTTTATATATCCTTGAGCGTGAAGGTTTTTAATTGCTAGGTTTATTTGGGGCAATAACCCTTTATGTTTGCTCAATAAACGAATTCTTAAAAAACCATGGGAATGCTGTGCGCCAAAGGCAATGTTTATCCCTAACTGCTTTGCCCAATAGAGTGCAGTTAACTTACCTACTAGTGCTGCTTCTACACGGTTTCTTGATAGAGCGGTCATAAGTTCTTTCTCGGATGGAAAGTCAACACGCTCAAAGGTGTTATCATTAAAGTAATAGTAACCTAGTACCGTTCCTATATTTTTGCCCTTTAAGCTATCAGCGCTTTGCCAGTTCCGGGCATTTTGAGGCAAGGTAACAATCATTTCTGTGGCATAAATAAGGGGCTCTGAAAAAACATAACGAGAGTCATTTCTCTCATCCTTTGGAAGCCATTCTAATGAAATAACATCAAAATCGATTATTTCATCTTGTAAATATTTGGTAATACGCTTTGTGGGTAGGTCGATATGAGAAGCTGCAATATTTGCATCATCGAGTGCTTTTTCAATAATTTCGGGTAATACACCAGGCTTTTCTGGATCATTTGTATAATATGGATAATGACTACCTGACGCGCTAACATTGTATTTGAGGGGAGTAGGGTTAATGCTGGCATAGCTAAAAGATACAAATAGTAGAGGGCTCAGTACTAATAACCGAATAAAGTTAGCCAAATCTCCACCTTTTATATTAATATTTTTATATTAGTGTTGTGTAATTTTAACATTTTTGCAATGACGACTATGTTTATCTTATGCGAGTTGCATTAAAGTACACATATTATTGGCTGTTTTGCCATCTCTTATTTATAGGTTTAGAGCCAAGTGAAATTAAATAACATACCTGATGAGGTACAAAAAATAACTCAGTTTGTCGCGCGGCAACCTATTTTTGATATAGACCAGAATGTTTTCTCGTACGAACTGCTTTATCGAGACTCAGCCAACAATGCGTTTCCTGTGGGCACTTCTGATGTGCATGCGACAAGCCGCCTGTTTTTTAATGCATTAATGTTGGTAGGTTTAGATAGACTTACCGCGCATCATTTAGCTTTTATAAACTTGTCATCAGAAACTATTCTCGATAACTTTCCCAAACTTTTATTGCCAGAAAATAGTGTTATTGAAATAGTAGAGCGCACGGGCAATATTCCTGCGGTTGCTGAGCGTGTGCAAGAACTTAAAAAAGAAGGGTATGTTTTTGCACTTGATGATTACGATGGCGATCCAAAATGGGAGCCACTATTAGCACATGTTGATTACATAAAAATTGAGATAGATGATCCGGTTATTAAAACCAATATGCGCATTAAAAAAATAAAACGCGCAAATCCACATGCAAAAATAATTGTTGAACGAATAGAGACGCATGAACAATTTAATATATTAAAATTGGCAGGCTGTGATTTATTTCAGGGGTTCTTTTTCTCTCGCCCAGAAATGATTACGTATAAAGGTGTAGAGCCTTCAAAGTTAACTGTTTTTGATCTATTGCGTTTTACAGCAAAACAAAAACTTTGCTTTAAAGAAGTTCATCAACGAGTGGCCAGAGATGTAGCCATAACAGCCAGGGTTTTAAAGCTGGCTAACGCGCGTTCAGGAAAAGCAAATTTAGTTATTACTTCTATTTCACAAGCGGTTATTTATTTAGGTGAAGATACAATAAGGCAATTTGTTCGTGTATTAGCAATTAGTGAGTTGGGGGTCGAAAAACCAACCGAATTAACTAAGCTTGCTTTAACGCGGGCTCAATTTATGTCGCTTATTTTAGAGCAAAATAATAAAGAGCTGACCGAGCAAGGGTATCTAGTGGGTTTGTTCTCGGTGCTTGATGCTATTTTAGATGCTGATTTAAAAGACATAGTTAAAGAGTTTACCTTAGATGCAGCTATATCTGATGCGTTACTATTAGAGAGCGGCATTTTAGGAAACTGTTTATCGCTTATAAAAGAATTTGAATTAGATAATGTAGATGAAGCTATGCTCCATTTGGCCAACATAAACTCAGAGCTACACATTGGCGATATATTTAATTTTTTACTGGATGCTGTTTTATACAGTGACGATATTATTGAGGCAATAGCAGAATAAATATGCGTAATTGGTTGTCGGTTATAAGTGTAGTGGTTGCTCTTTGTTTATTGTTTCCTGGTATTACAAAACCAGTATTAACAATAGAGGGCAACATAGATAAATCAAAACTAGCGCAAGCGGGTATTGAAATGCTGGCTGAAGAGGGCGATGGTCGAACTCGCAGTATGCTAATGATGTTCTCGAACATGCTAGGGCTTGATAAGTTAGAAGGTGAGATTAGCGCCTATAACAAAACACAAAGTATTTTAGGCACAGTTAAAGAGCTTGCTAGCAATAATAATTTATTTGTAGCCGCTTTAGTGGGGTTGTTTTCTATTGTTATTCCAAGCTTAAAGCTGCTATTACAATTGCTTTATTGTTGCCTACCTTTGAATGGGTTTAAGCAAAAGCTCGGTCTGGTTATTTGTGCATTAAGTAAGTGGAGCATGGTTGATGTATTTGTTATTGCATTAATAGTGACTTACTTAGCAGGTAACGCCCATGGTAAAAGTGGCGAGCTACTTGTTATGAATGCACAATTTGGTGAAGGGTTTTGGTATTTTAGCGCATATTGTATATTTGCAATTATCGCGAGTAACTTAATTAAAACACCTGCTAAACCGCAGTCTACATAATTAAAGTATTTGTGGTTGCCGTTAGGTTACCTTACAATCATTTTAAAGTTTATTAAAAGGCATAATGTTGCAACGTTTTTACTCTAGTTTACTCATGATAACTTTACTGCTCACTTTTGTGGGTCAGGCAGTTGCGTCTGTAGCTATGGTATGCGAAATGCCACATATGCCAACTAAGACAGCAACGCATGCCCAAATGCCAATGACACAAAGTAGTGATGCAACAGCTGTCGTTAGCATGTCTGAAAATATGATGCAGATGGATTGTTGCGACGACGAAAGTACGCCACAAAATGACTGTAAATGCCCTATGAGTGGCTGCGCTGCTAACTCAATGCTTAATGTTGATACTTTATTTAGCGTTACTTTACTTGAATCTGAAAAAGTAAATGTACGTGTATTTACTACACAAATTAATATACCTCGTTCACTCTACCGCCCTCCTATGTCTGCTTAATAGCAGGATAGGTGTATGTAAAAATTGCGGTAACCCCGTTTATTGGTAACTCCTAAACACCTTTTTTGCTTCCTAATTTAAGATTTTCTTTTATTTTTAGATGGAGCAGGTGATGAACCACGCTGTAAGTATTAAAGTCGTATTATGTAGTGTTGTGTTATTTAGCACAGCTGTTAATGCGCAAAACAATCAAAATAACCTAAATACCGAAACACTAAAGCAAACTAGTAATGAGCAAACGCTTAGCTTAACGCAAGCGCTTAATTATGCGCTAACGCATGAGCCATGGCTAAAAGCGAGTGGCTACCAAGAAGATGCAGCAATAGCGCAAAGCATTGCCGCTGGCACCTTACCCGATCCTGTTTTAACGGTTGGCTTACTCAACTTACCTACTAACGGTTATGCGTTTGATCAAGAAGGGATGACGCAGCTTAAAGTTGATTTGAGCCAAAAGTTTAGCCGAGGGAATAGTTTAGCGCTTAGACAAAAAGCATTAGCACAGTCTGCTCAACAATACCCTTGGCAGCGCGCCGATCGCTTAGCACAAGTAAAAGCAATTGTGATTGAGTCGTGGTTAAACGCGTATCGTGCTCAGCGAAGTATTGCTTTAATTGAGCTAGATAAAGGGCTATTTACTCAACTTATTGACATTACCGAAGCAAGCTACGCAAGCACCTTAGGTAAAACACGTCAGCAAGATATTATTCGTGCGCAATTAGAACTCACCCGTCTTGAAGATAAGCTGGTTATGCTTGAGCAGCAATTTGAAAGTGCTAAAAACCGTTTAGCACAGTGGTTACCTATGAATATGCTTATGCAGCCTTTAAATACTGAGTTTACTAAAACCGCAGGGCTGGTTGATTTTGCGAGCCTTGAATTTGATGAGCTAATACAGTTGCTTATGACGCATCCCGCAATTATTGCGATAGATAAAACCGTAACGGCAAAGCAAACCGAAGTTGCACTCGCTAAGCAAAGCTACAAACCTCAGATGGGCGTTAATGTGGGTTATGGTTACCGAGATGATACCCCGATGGGTGAGTCGCGAGCTGATTTACTCTCTGTAGGGTTTAGTATTGATTTGCCATTGTTTACTGATAACAGACAAGATCAACAGGTTAAATCGGCTATTGCGAGTGCAGAAGCTACTAAAACACAAAAGCTGGTGGCGCTTCAAAAACTCAAAGGCATGTACTTTAAGGAGTTTAGCCAACTCGCTCGTTTGCAAAAACGCGATGCGCTTTATCAAAATACGTTATTACCGCAAATGTCAGAGCAATCTCAGGCAACACTTAATGCTTATACACGCGACGACGGGGATTTTTCTGACGTGATGCGCGCGCGCATTAGTGAACTTAACGCCAAAATTGATGCACTGAATATTCAAGTAGATCAACATATTATTACCGCCCGCCTTAATTATTATGCAAGTAGCTTAGACCCCCAAGTAATGAGCGAGCAAACTGGAGAATTACACAATGAATACTAATTTAAAGTTACTTGTTGCCGCCTTAGTTGGCGCAGGCGCCTTTGGGTTAATAGGCGGCTTAGTAATGCAATTTTTACCTAGCAACTCGGCAATGAATGAACAACAAAACACTGACAAACAGCCCTTATATTGGGTAGCCCCTATGGATAGTAATTACAGGCGTGACACGCCAGGGCTTTCTCCAATGGGAATGGATTTAGTCCCTGTGTATGAAAACGCTAGCAACGCTCAGGATGGACCTGGCGCTGTAACTATTTCGCCTGCAGTCGTTAATAACTTTGGCGTAAGAACCGCCAAAGTAGAGCTTAAAACACTTCACAGCGATATAAATACTGTGGGTTATGTGCAATATAACCAAGACCAACTTATTCATATTCATCCGCGTGTAGAAGGCTGGATTGAAAGTTTATATGTTAAAGCACAAGGCGCAGAAGTTAAAGCCGGTGAGCCTTTATATACATTGTATTCACCACAATTGGTGAACGCACAGGAAGAGCTTTTATTGGCGGTTAATCGTAATAATACCGTGTTAATTCGCGCTGCAAAGGCGCGTTTAGAGTCGTTGAATGTGTCTGATGGATTTATCGAGCGCTTACAAAAAAATAAAAAGATAATGCAAAATATTACTTTTTACGCAAAGCAAAGTGGTGTGGTAGATGAGCTAACAGTACGAGAAGGCTTTTACGTTAAACCAGGCACATCAATGATGAGTATTGCCCAGCTTGATGAAATTTGGGTAGAGGCGGAAGTGTTCGAGCGCCAATCAGAACAAGTGAGTGTTGGGTTGCCCGTTACAATGACGCTTGATTACTTAAAAGGTCAAAAGTGGGAAGGTAAGGTTGATTACATTTACCCCGCGCTTGATGCTAAAAACCGGACTCTGCGTGTAAGGCTTAGGTTTGAAAATGCAGATCATCGGTTAAAACCAAATATGTTTGCACAAGTGAGCATTCACGCTAAAGCGAGTAAGGCGCAATTTACAGTCCCTAAAGAAGCGGTAATTCGCACGCAGCATCAAAACCGTGTGGTTATTGCATTAGGTGAGGGTCGTTTTAAATCGGTAGAAGTTGAAGTTGGGCAAATTAATAGTAATGAAGCGGTCATTTTGTCAGGTGTAATGACAGGTGACACGGTAGTGACTTCAGCGCAATTTTTAATAGACTCTGAATCGAGTAAAAGCTCCGACTTTAAACGAATGGAAATGCCTAGTTCTAGTATTAGCTCAGGTATGAGTTCGGATTCTGGTTCAGACTCAAATATGAACATGGATATGCAGCCACAAAATGCGACTGTTAACGGTACTATTAACGCCATAGATACACAAAATCGCATTATTAATATTAGCCGAGAAGCCATTGAAAAATGGAATCGAGAACCCGCCACAATGGACTTTGTATTAGCGCCAGATATTGATATTACTAAGTTTGAAAATGCCCAGTATATTAATTTTACTTTTAGCATTATTAACGATGAATTTGTAATTACTAAAGCGCAAAACGCAGAGCCGATTGATCATTCTACTATGCAACCTATGCAACACAGTTCTCACTAGGAGCCATTATGATAACTGCCATTATTCGCTGGTCTGTTAGCAATCGCTTTTTTGTGTTGTTGCTTACATTAATTTTACTGGGTGGAGGGCTGTTTGCGGTAAAAAATACGCCCGTAGATGCCTTGCCTGACTTATCTGATGTTCAGGTCATTATAAAAACCACTTATCCGGGGCAAGCGCCGCAAGTAGTGCAAGACCAAGTTACATTTCCGCTCACCACAGCAATGCTTTCTGTGCCGGGTGCACAAACTGTAAGGGGTTTTTCGTTTTTTGGTGACTCGTACGTTTACGTTATTTTTGACGAAAAAACCGATTTGTATTGGGCGCGTAGCCGAGTACAAGAATACCTAAGCCAAGTAGCAAGTAGATTACCCGATAGCGCTACGCCAGAGCTTGGCCCTGATGCAACAGGCGTAGGTTGGATTTATTTATACGCACTAGTTGATAAAACAAATAAACACGATATTAGTCAGCTACGAAGCTTACAAGATTGGTTTTTAAAGTTTGAGCTACAAACTGTGCCCGGTGTATCTGAAGTGGCTGCTGTTGGCGGTATGGTTAAGCAATACCAAGTCAATGTAGAGCCCGATAAATTACGTGCATATGGTATTCCGCTTAGCCTTATTCAAACCGCTATTCAACAAGGCAACCAAGAGATGGGCGCCTCGGTGGTTGAAATGGCTGAAGCTGAATACATGGTAACAAGCACCGGCTACATTAAGAGTGTTGCCGACTTGGAAGCCATTCCGCTTGGCGTAAACGCTAATGGTACTGCGCTGCAATTGCGTGATGTAGCTGATATTCGAGTCGGACCGCAAATGCGCCGTGGTGTAGCAGAGCTAAATGGCGAAGGTGAGGTAACCGGCGGCATTGTTATTATGCGCTATGGCGAAAATGCACAAAAAACCATTGAGCTCGTAAAAGCAAAATTAGAATCGCTTAAAAAGGGATTGCCAGAGGGTGTTGAAATAGTCCCTGTGTACGATCGCTCCAACTTAATAAATAACGCGGTAGATAATTTAACAAGTAAGCTAATTGAAGAGCTTATTGTAGTTGCCTTAGTGTGTGTGGTGTTTTTGTTTCATGTGCGCTCATCGCTGGTGGCGATTATTACGTTACCGCTTGGAATTTTAACGGCATTTATAATTATGTATTGGCAGGGGATTAACGCCAATATTATGTCTTTAGGAGGAATTGCAATAGCGATAGGCGCAATGACTGACGGTGCTATCGTCATGATTGAAAATATGCATAAACATATGGAGAAAACACCCCTTACCAACGAAAACCGCTGGGAAGTTGTGGCTAAATCGGCGAGTGAAGTGGGTCCTGCATTATTTTTTAGTTTATTAATTATTACCGTCAGCTTTATGCCAGTATTTATTTTAGAAGCACAAGAAGGGCGTATGTTTGCGCCATTGGCTTACACTAAAACCTATGCTATGGCAGCGTCTGCTGGGCTTGCGATTACCTTAGTGCCGGTATTAATGGGTTACTTTATTAGAGGTAAAGTCATTTCGGAGCAAAAAAATCCAGTTAACCGATTACTCGTTGCAGCGTATCGTCCACTACTTAACTGGGTGCTTAAATTTCCAAAAATGACATTGGTACTCGCGGTGGTTGTTTCTGTTATTGGCTTTTACCCGGTAAATAAAATAGGCAGTGAATTTATTCCGCCACTCGATGAGGGCGATTTAATGTATATGCCCACAACGTATCCTGGTTTATCGGTAGGTAAAGCGCGCGAAATACTACAGCAAACCGACAAGTTAATTGCCACAGTACCCGAGGTTAAAACAGTATTTGGTAAAGTTGGGCGAGCAGAAACTGCAACAGATCCTGCGCCGCTTACAATGATAGAGACGTTTATTCAGTTAAAACCAAAAGACGAGTGGCGCGAGGGTATGACGCTTGAAAAACTTAAAAAAGAACTCGACGGTTTGGTTAAGTTTCCAGGGCTGACTAATGCGTGGGTAATGCCAATTAAAACGCGTATTGATATGCTCGCAACCGGTATTAAAACTCCCGTGGGCATTAAAGTTGCGGGACCAAAGTTGAGTGAAATTCAAAAAATTGGTCAACAAATAGAAGTGCTTTTAAAAGATGTTCAAGGCACCGCATCGGTTTACTCAGAGCGAGTAGCCGGTGGACGTTATATAAAAGTAGATATAAATCGTGAAAAAGCCGCGCGTTATAGCTTAAACATTAGCGACGTACAGCAAGTTGTATCTACTGCAATAGGTGGTACAAACGTAACAAAAACGGTAGAGGGGCAAGAGCGCTACCCAGTAAATTTACGCTACCCACAAGCATACAGAGACTCGCCAGAAGAGTTAATGTTGTTACCTATTGTAACGCCTACAGGGCAGCGTATAGCACTTGGTGATGTAGCCGATGTATTTATTGAAGATGGACCGCCTGGTATAAAAAGCGAAAATGCACGTTTAAACGGTTGGAGTTTTATTGATATAGATGGCGTTGATATTGGTACTTACGTTGAGCACGCTCAGCAAGTGCTCGATAAAGACCTAATACTACCTGCTGGCTACTCAATTACGTGGGCTGGGCAGTATGAATACATGCAGCGCGCTAAAGACAAACTGACTTATGTATTACCTCTTACATTAGCGATTATTATTGTATTGCTTTACCTTAATTTTAGAAGCTTTGCTGAGGTCACTATTATTATGGCTACGTTGCCACTGGCAATGATTGGTGGCGTATGGCTAATGTATTTAGAGGGCTTTAACTTTTCAGTTGCAGTAGGTGTGGGCTTTATTGCCTTAGCCGGTGTTGCGGTAGAAATAGGGGTCATTATGTTGGTGTATTTAAACCAAGCCTATCAAGAAAAATGCCTCGAAGCAGAGCAAGCCGGAAAACCGCTTAGCTTAGTGCAATTACAGCAAGCTATTATTGAAGGAGCAGGGCTTCGAGTACGCCCGGTTATGATGACTGTCGCGACAATTATTATCGGTTTATTACCTGTACTTTATGGTACAGGCACCGGAAGCGAAGTAATGAGCCGAATAGCAGCGCCTATGGTTGGCGGTATGGGCAGTGCAATTGTACTCACCTTACTTGTTATTCCTGCTGTTTACTTGCTGTGGCGCAAACAAGGACTTAAATAATAAATACACAGAGTAATACGCTAATTTGATGGCGTATTACTCTATAAAAGTTACTCATAATTTGTAAGTTGTTCTATTAAATAGCTTGTTATTACTCATATTTAAATTAACTAACTGTTTTTAAATAGCTTTTTAATTGGCACGCTTTACGCAGTGTATTACCTATACAGTCAACAAGTAAGGAATGCACATGCAAGTTAAAACAATTAAAGAGGTATACGATTGGACCGTTTTGTTTCATACGCAAATGGCGGCTAATTTTTATAGCGTAAAGGATTTACTCGATGAACATAATGCAATGCTGGTGGACTACTACCTAAATTACGAAAAAAAACTCGCCGAAGATTTAGTCGGGTTTAAAGCGATAACCGAAATAAATACGCTCGATACGTACAGTTATGAATACTTTGCTAAAAATCCTGAGCTAATTACTTTTGAAGACATTAGTAAAGATCAGCAATTCGATGAAGAAGTCATCCAAGGCTATTTAGCACAGCAACATCAAAAAGTGATTGAGTTATATGAATACTTACTTGAACGCGCCGAAACCGAAAGTGGGCAAGAAAAGCTTCAACAAATACTAGAGCTTGAAAAGCAAGGTATAAAGCAAATGATGCAAAGTACTAATCGTCATATGGATATGTAGCTTTATAAAAGAGCGGGATTACTGAGTTTATCTCGCTCTTATTAGCTTTAAGGTGATTATTTAAAATAGCTGATGCTTGCATCGGCTTATTTTATGTCTGCGTTAAATAATCTGCAGAGCATTTTGATGGACTGAAATGGTATGCGTGTCAGTTGTATGGCACGCATAAATGGAGGTTAAACTTCTTCCGTATCTACAATTAAATCACTTGTAATTGATTCCAATGCTTCAATAACTTCGTCTTTATCCATACCATTTGGCAAAGTAACGGTAGCAACAGCGCTAAAAATAGGCACTCCCCAATTAGGTGCACTTTGTTGTCTTGAATTTAAGTGAGTAATATTAGCGCCTTTATGACGTATTACACTTGCCAGTTCTTGAACAATACCAGGACGGTCGTTACCTGTTATAACTAGATTAATTTGCTCTAGTGTTGATGGTTCAATCTCTGTGTTTCCGGTTTCAATACGAACGTCTAACTTAGGTAACTTATTTAAAGCACTTTGTAATGATTGAAAATGCTCCTCAGCAACTTCAAGTTGAATAATACCTGCAAAATGACCTAATAAATGGCTTAAGTTACTGCTTAGCCAGTTGCCATGATTCTGTAATACGACTGATGAGATGCTCTCTACTAAACCAGGGCGATCTTTCCCTAAAATAGTTATAACCAACTGCTTCATAAATAATTCTCTTTTTAAGCCCAAAGAAAGTAAATGCATAGGCATTAAGTATGTTGTCTAATTTAAATTGTGTGTTGTTGCACTTTTTTATAAATCTTTGATTATAAGTTAAAAAATGGATGTAGTTGTGTTGACTATACGCAGTATTAATAGTCATTATTATTTACTAAGTACTCTTTTAGTATTGACCTCGATAAATACTTTGTCCAATTATTTTATAATTTAGTTCACTTATAAATCACCTATTTGAAGCTAATTTAGACTTTTCCCTCGTTAGTTTTATTTAAAGCTGTTTTAGAGTGCTTATTGTTACCGTTGTAACAATACTGTCATCTTGATGAAATATAATTTATGCAACGTTAAGATTTAAGGGTGTTTTGATGACTTCAAATCCGAATAAGCCGACTTTTAATACGGATCGAAGCCGTCTATTTAAAGATCGGTTTGCCAAATTTGGCATAACCGCAGGTGGGATAATGGTATTAGTAGCGCTGCTATTAATATTCTTTTACCTTCTTTATGTAGTACAGCCAATTTTTGAATCAGCAAAAGTAGAAAAGCGCGATAGCTTTCATGTTGCTAATTCACAGCAAATAGTAGGTTTAGGCGTAGAAGAGCAAACTGAAGTAGCTTATTTACTAAGTGAGCAGGGGCAGGTTGATTTTTACAGTGTTGAGTCAGGTAGTTTTGGTAAAAAACTCAAAACACTTAATGCAGATTTACCAAGTGATGCAACAAGCTTTGCAACAAGCGCGCCTTTTCAAGGGCATTATGCGTTTGGTTTAGAAGATGGCACCGTAATGGTTGTTGCACCTAAATTTTTAGTTACCTTTCCAAATAACGAGCGTAAATTAACACCTCGCTTAGGTTTTCCTCTAGGGGAAATGGCTTTAGAAGTAGATGAACAAGGTGCAGCTATTAAACGCTTTGCATTTAGTCACTATGAAGACAAAACAGCGGTTGTAGCTCTTACAGAAGATAAGCGTGTATTATTTAGCAGCTTTATTGCTGAAGAGAATATGTTTACTGGTGAAGTTGAGTGGGTTGTTGAGCGTACAGAACTTGATGTTGAAGGACGTGTAGACGAGTTATTAATGTCGCCAGATACAACACGTACTTTTGTGCGTTCTGCTAATCAAGTGTATGTATACGATACACGAGACCCAAGTGATGTAGAGCAAATTCAATTACTTTCGGCTAACGAAGAAAATGCAAATATTGTATCTGCACAGTTGTTGGCTGGTGCAAACTCATTAATGCTTGCGAATGATAACGGTGAGGTTTCGCAGTGGTTTGAAGTAAACACTGACACAGGCCGCGAATATCAAAAAATTCGCTCATTTGAAACGACTAAGCAAAGTAAGCTAAATATATTTACTGAGTTTTACCGTCGTACTTTTTTTACTACCGGCAATAATGGTGAGCTAGGTGTGTATTACACAACAAGTGAAGCAAAACTTTGGCAAGGTAAAGTAAGTGAAGGTGCAATAGAGAACTTTGCAATTGCACCACGTTCAAATGCTGCGTTAATTTTAGCGGATAACAAACTAACCGTATTAGATATTCACAACGAGCATCCAGAAGTTACTTGGTCAGCACTTTGGCAAGAAGTGTGGTACGAAGGTTACCCAGAGCCAGGTTATATATGGCAGTCAACATCAGCTAGTGATGACTTTGAGTCTAAGTTTTCATTAGTGCCAATTTCGTTTGGTACATTAAAAGCTGCACTTTACGCTATGTTGTTTGCTGTACCAATCGCGCTTTCGGCGGCTATTTACACGGCATACTTTATGTCGAGCAAATTACGTAAAGTGGTTAAGCCTACCGTAGAAATAATGGAAGCATTACCAACGGTTATTTTGGGTTTTTTAGCGGGTCTTTGGTTAGCACCGTTAATAGAAGAACACTTACCTGCGATTGTTGGGTTACTCGTACTATTACCGCTAGGTATGTTAGCGACGGGCTTAGCTTGGACTAAATTGCCAACAAAAATTCGCCATAGAATTCCTGAAGGTTCTCATTCAATTATCCTTATTCCGGTCGTCTTACTTATTGGTTGGTTTTCGTTTGCGATGAGTGGATTTGTTGAGCTTTGGATGTTTGACGGCAATGTACGTCAGTACTTAACAAATGAGCTGGGTATGACATTCGATCAACGTAACTCACTTGTTGTAGGTATTGCGATGGGTTTTGCGGTTATTCCTACCATATTCTCAATTGCAGAAGATGCTGTATTTAGTGTTCCAAAGCATTTATCAAACGGCTCATTAGCATTAGGTGCAACGCAGTGGCAAACACTAATACGCGTTGTATTACTAACAGCAAGCCCTGGTATTTTCTCAGCGGTAATGATGGGACTTGGCCGAGCAGTTGGCGAAACCATGATTGTACTTATGGCCACGGGTAATACACCTATTATGGATTGGAGTATTTTCCAAGGTATGCGAACGCTTGCGGCAAATATTGCAGTTGAAATGCCAGAGTCTGAAGTAGGCAGTTCACATTATAGAATACTGTTCTTAGCGGCCTTTGTACTATTCATATTCACATTCATTTTTAACACAGTAGCTGAGTTTGTTCGCCAGCAACTGCGTGAAAAATATAGCTCGATGTAAGCGGAGAGACACGACATGGTAAAGCAGTGGTTTAAGTCTGGTTCTCCTTGGATTTGGATGACCGGTGGTGCAGTGAGCATCAGTTTGATTTCAGTTTTAGGCTTATTAGCAATGATAGCCTGGAAGGGATTAAGTTTTTTTTGGCCTTCAGAGGTTATGCAATTTGAACTTGAAGGGTCGATTGCAAAGCAAACCGTGATTGGCGAAGTTTACGACCGTGAATTAGTACCAAAAACGCGTTTAGCCGCGACAGGTATTGATGTTAGCGAATTTGAAAAAGAAGAAATAGAGCGCTTGCTTATTAAAACAGGTAACCGCGAATATGTAGATTTAGATTTTCGTTGGATATTAGAAACCGACATAAAAAATAAAACAGCACCAGCGGCGCTTGCTGTATTTGAGCGTAGTAAAAACGGTAATTTTTATGGTTATGTTGAAAGTGTAATTAAAGATGGTAAACCAGTCGAAGGCGATAAGATTGAAGCGCTACATGAGCTTGTAGAGCGTGCAGTTGACTTAAATGACGAAGCACTTGATTTGCAAAATGGTGACATTGGGCATATTAACTACGCACTTGAACGCCTTCGTTTAAAAGAAAAGGGCTACTTACTCGATAATGCACTTACTGATGAGCGTGTTGCTGAGCTTGCTCAAGAGCGTGCTGAATTACGTGCACAGTATGGTGTACTTGAAAAAGATTTATTTGCACTACGCAAGCAAGCTAAGCGTGACCACGTAACTGTAAAAGATATGCGCGGTGAGGTTGTAACGATTCCAATGTACCAAGTACTTGATGTTTGGTTTCCAAACGACATGGGCTTTTTTGCAAAGCTAGGTCACTATTTTGTACAGCTAGGTAAGTTTGTATCTGATGATCCACGTGAAGCAAATACAGAGGGCGGTGTTTTCCCTGCTATATTTGGTACTGTGTTTATGGTTATGTTGATGGCTGTAATAGTGACACCGTTTGGCGTTGTTGCTGCAATTTACTTACACGAGTACGCCGCTAAAAATGCAATCACTAAAATGATTCGTATCGCGGTGATTAACTTGGCTGGTGTTCCTTCAATTGTATATGGTGTATTTGGCCTTGGCTTTTTTGTATACATGTTAGGTGGTAGCTTAGACCAACTATTTTATCCAGAATCGTCGCCAACGCCAGTATTTGGTACGCCAGGTGTAATGTGGTCGGCATTAACGCTCGCCATAC
The DNA here is from genome assembly GCF_015864305.1 of Pseudoalteromonas sp. NZS71_1. Lineage (NCBI taxonomy): Bacteria > Pseudomonadati > Pseudomonadota > Gammaproteobacteria > Alteromonadales > Pseudoalteromonadaceae > Pseudoalteromonas > Pseudoalteromonas sp. NZS71_1. The sequence goes on from NZ_JADYXM010000005.1 coordinate 89,565, forward strand.
TAACGCTGCCAGTTGTTATTGTATCGACTGAAGAAGGTTTATCTCGTATTCCAAGTACCGTACGTGATGGTTCACTAGCGCTTGGCGCAACAAAAGTTGAAACGTTATGGCGCATAATTATTCCAATGGCAAGCCCTGCAATTATGACAGGTTTAATACTGGCAGTTGCGCGTGCTGCAGGTGAAGTTGCACCGTTAATGCTAGTAGGCGTTGTAAAAATGGCCCCTACATTACCACTTGATGGCAACTTCCCGTATTTTCACTTAGATAGAAAGTTCATGCACTTAGGCTTTCATATATACGATGTTGGCTTCCAAAGCCCTAATGTTGAAGCGGCACGCCCGCTGGTATACGCAACGGCCTTTTTATTGGTGTCGGTGATTATTACCCTAAACATAACGGCCATTGGTATACGTAACCATTTACGTGAAAAGTACAGATCGCTTGAACACTAATTAGTAAAGATTTTATAGGTAACAAAAATGATTACAGTCGCTCCAAAAGTAAACCAAGCTAATATAGGCCAGAAGTTAGACCTAGAAAATTTAACGGATGACCAAAAAGCGCTAGAGATTAAAGATCTCGATCTTTACTACGGTGATAAGCAAGCGCTTAATAAAGTAAATATGAACATTCCAAAAGGCCAAGTAACTGCGTTTATAGGACCATCGGGCTGTGGTAAATCAACTCTATTGCGTTGTATCAACCGCATGAACGATTTGGTAGATATTTGTCGTATTGAAGGTGAAATATTACTTCACGGTCAAAATATTTACGATAAGAGCGTAGATGTAGCAGCACTTCGTCGTAATGTAGGTATGGTGTTTCAGCGTCCTAACCCATTTCCTAAATCAATTTATGAAAATGTGGTTTATGGCCTACGCTTACAAGGCATTAAAGAGAAGCGTAAGTTAGACGAAGTGGTAGAGCAATCACTTCGTGGTGCTGCTTTATGGGATGAAGTAAAAGATAGATTACACGATAGCGCGTTTGGCTTATCGGGTGGTCAGCAACAGCGTTTAGTTATTGCTCGCTCAATTGCAATTGAGCCAGAAGTTCTTTTATTAGATGAGCCTACATCGGCACTCGACCCAATTTCTACTTTGGTAATCGAAGAGCTAATAAACGATTTAAAAAACCAATTTACCGTTGTTATTGTTACTCATAACATGCAACAAGCGGCACGCGTATCTGATCAAACAGCCTTTATGTATATGGGCGAATTGATTGAGTACTCAGACACAAATACCTTATTTACTACACCAACGAAGAAAAAGACCGAAGATTACATTACCGGTCGTTACGGTTAATTAGTCCGTTATAGCGTGTTGTGCAAGATAAAGAGAGAAGGTAACTATGGAACATAATATTAATAAACATATTTCTGGGCGTTTTAACCAAGAGCTAGAAAATGTACGTAATCATGTATTAAGCATGGGTGGATTAGTTGAGCAGCAGTTAAATAGTGCGCTTGATGCTGTGAGCCGTAACGATGCAGAGCTTGCACAAAAGGTACGTCAGAACGATTATAAAGTGAATGCTATGGAAGTAAGCATTGATGAAGAATGTACGCGTATTATTGCGCGTCGCCAGCCTGCAGCAAGCGACTTACGTTTAGTGATTGCAATTGCAAAAACAATTGCTGATTTAGAGCGTATTGGCGATGAAGCTGAGCGAATTGCTAAAGTTGCACTAGACTCATTTACTAAAGATCAGCAAGATTTATTAGTAAATATTGAAAATATGGGCCGTCAAGTTTTAAAAATGCTACACGACGTACTAGATGCATTTGCGCGCATGGATGTGCAACGCGCATTTCAAGTACATAAAGAAGATGCAAAAGTTGACCGCGAATATGAAGCTATCACACGTCAAATAATGACTTACATGATGGAAGATCCACGCTCAATCCCTAAAATCATGGACTTAGTTTGGTCTGTTCGCTCATTAGAGCGTATTGGTGATCGCTGTCAGAACATTGCTGAATACATTATTTACTTTGTTAATGGCAAAGATATTCGCCATACATCTCAAGAAGATATAGAAAAATCACTATGATTTTTCATCCATCATGTATTTCTATTAAAGCGGCTTAGTGCCGCTTTGTGTATTGCAAGCTTTAGTGAAGTAATAAAAAGCGTTCACAATCTTGGTTAATACTGTAAAATTCATGCTGCAAAGCATATCAATTTGATTAAAGGGTCAGTTATGCCTACAAACGCGTTTTTAGGAGTATTTGCAAAATCTCCTATCAAACCAATGGAAGAACACATCAAGAAGGTTCATCAAGCAAGTAAAGCTTTGATACCTTTTTTTAATCACGTATTTAAAGAAGAGTGGGTACAGGCAGAAGAGCTTCGCATCACTATTCGCAATTTAGAACGTGAAGCTGATGATATGAAAAGAGATATACGTTTACAGTTACCGCGTGGTTTATTCATGCCGGTAGAGCGTACAGATCTTCTCGAATTAGTAACTCAACAAGATAAAATTGCCAATAAAGCGAAAGACATAGCTGGGCGAGTGATTGGTCGTGAAATGACCATTCCAAAAGTTATGCAAACTGACTTTTTAGCTTATTTAACACGTTGTGTAGATGCGACTAAACAAGCATCAAAGGCAATTAACGAGTTAGAAGAATTGCTAGAAACGGGTTTTAAAGGTCGAGAAGTCACCTTAGTAGAAAAAATGTTAGTTGAATTGGATGCCATAGAACAAGACACGGACGAAATGCAGATAAAAGTACGCCGCCAGCTACGTGATGTAGAGGGTGAGTTAAATCCAATTGATGTTATGTTTTTGTACAAAATCATTGAATGGGTTGGCGAGCTTGCAGATATTGCAGAGCGCGTAGGATCACGTCTTGAGCTGATGTTAGCTCGTTAATTTAAAATCAGTTCAAACACGAAAGATTAAGGTTTTACAATGGATATCATTGCATCTTACGGCACGGTATTAATTTTAATTGCCGCAGCAGTCGGCTTTTTTATGGCTTATGGTATTGGCGCGAACGACGTAGCGAACGCCATGGGCACATCTGTAGGTTCAAAAGCGCTAACAATCAAACAAGCTATTTTTATAGCGATGATTTTTGAATTTGCAGGCGCTTACTTAGCAGGTGGTGAGGTTACATCAACAATTCGTAAAGGAATTATCGATGCCGCACCATTTGCAGACATTCCTGAACTTATGGTTCTGGGTATGATTTCGTCTTTATTTGCAGCGGGTGCTTGGTTATTAATGGCCTCGTTCTTGGGTTGGCCAGTATCAACGACTCACTCAATCATTGGTGCAATCATTGGTTTTGCGTTAGTTGCTGTTGGTACTGAGGCGATTCAATGGGATAAAGTAGGTGGTATTGTTGGTAGTTGGATTATAACGCCCGCCATATCAGGCTTTATTGCATACTTAATATTTATGAGTGCACAAAAACTTATTTTTAATACAGATGCACCACTAAAAAATGCTAAACGCTATGTACCACTTTATATGGGTTTAGCAGGTTTTATAATGGCCTTGGTTACAATTAAAAAAGGCTTAAAGCATGTTGGTGTTGATTTAGGTGCAGCCGAAGGGTACGCCTTAGCAATAGCTGTAGCAGTTGTCGTTGCTATAATTGGTAAAATTGCTATTTCTCGTTTAAATATCGATCCAAAAGCAGATAAACAAATGCAATTCAACAATGTTGAAAAAGTGTTTGCTGTTCTTATGGTATTAACAGCATGTTGTATGGCCTTTGCACATGGTTCTAACGATGTTGCTAATGCAATCGGTCCACTAGCTGCTGTTGTAAATATTGTTGAAAACAATGGTGAAATTGCTAAAAAAGCGGCTATTGCTTGGTGGATTCTACCTCTAGGTGGTTTTGGTATTGTTGCGGGTCTTGCTATTTTGGGCAAAAAAGTAATTAAAACGATTGGTGAAGGCATTACACATTTAACGCCTAGCCGTGGTTTTGCTGCTGAACTAGCCGCTGCTTCTACCGTTGTTATTGCATCAGGTACTGGTATGCCAATCTCTACTACTCAAACCTTAGTAGGTGCGGTATTAGGTGTAGGTATGGCACGTGGAATTGGTGCACTTAACATGGGTGTTATCAGAAACATTGTAGTTTCTTGGGTAATTACATTGCCAGTTGGCGCTGCCCTTGCTATTGTTATTTTCTACGTACTAAGAACCGCATTTGGGGTTTAACAAAAAAGTACTCAAAGACTTTTAGCTTGAAAAGATCTCAATGCCCTAGGTGTTGGGGTCTTTTTATTTGTGGAAAGAAAAAATGACCAATCTTCCAAGTATCAAACAGCTACAGTATTTATTAGCTGTTCATCAACATCAGCACTTTGGCAGAGCTGCCAGTGCCTGTTTTATTGGGCAATCTACTTTAAGCAGTGCTATTCAAAATCTTGAAGAAACGTTGGGTTGCCAGCTTATTGAACGCGAAAATCGCAGCCTTATGTTTACCAGTATTGGTGAAGAGGTTGTTGAGCGCTCTCGTAAAATAATTAACGATACAATTAGTTTAAAAGAGCTCACTAAAAGCTTTTTAACACCACTGAGTGGTAAATTAACGGTGGGTGTTATACCTACAATTGCTAGCTTTATAGCGGCTCCTCTGTATCACTTTTGTAAAGAAACCTTTTGTGATTTAGAGCTGGTATTAATAGAAGATACGAGTGATAAGCTACTGGATAAACTTGAGCATGGGCATATTGATTTAGCGCTACTTGCACTGCCATACGAAACCGATAAATTTCATACACAAGTATTGGCAAAAGATCAGTTTAGTTTAGTGCACCATAAGGACTACAGCGCTGCAAAGGGCGTAGTCGACTTTAATCTATTACCAGAGGCTAGCGTATTCTTACTCGAGCGTGAGCACTGTATGACAGGCCATGCGCTTAGTGCATGTCATTTAAACCGTGCTAGTTGTATTAACCCATTTGAAGCAGCAAGCTTGCATACATTATTGAGTATGGTTGAGCATCAGCTCGGGGTGACTTTTTTACCACAAATGGCGATTAACGCCGGAATTTTAGATAATAAAAATATGGTGGCAACACCATCACAAAGCGATGCATATAGAGATATTGGCATATTGTGGCGGAAAACTACGGGGCGGATCCGCGACTTTAAGTTATTTAGTCAACAGCTTGAGATATTTTTAAAGCGCCAATGTAGTTTAGATTTTTCTAAATAAGAATAGTAAATGAATGAAAGCAGCCTATAAAGGCTGCTTTTGATTTTTAAAATGGCTTTCAAAAGGCTCAAGTTCGGGTAAAAATAGTAAATAAATCCATACCACCAAGTTAAAGTAAGGCACGCAACCTAATACAGTAAAAACCTTAACTGGGTAGCCTTTAATATTTGCGTAACGATAACACTGATACGCGATTGCAAAATGTATAATCAGTAATAACATAACTAGCTGTGTCATACCTTTCTCCTTAAAAGCTTAAATAGCTTTGAAACCCACTATAAATATCAGTACTACGTCGCCAAAAGGTAATGTCATGTTTTTAAAGTGAAATACATTAAAATGCACGACATTTTTTATTTGATACTGAAAGTATAGGCAAGAAAGGTAATATTGGTAGTAACAAATTGTTTAATTTTGTTTATTTTGGGCTAGCTTGTTGTTGGTAAAACGTTTTATTTTTTGAAATTTTTTCAAGCTCATCTTTTACTTTTTCAACAGGTACTGGGCGTGCAATAAAGTAGCCTTGTCCATAATCAACACCTATCTCTTTTAGTGCAAAAAATATCTCTTCGTTTTCAACGTACTCAGCTACAGAGCGCTTATCGAGAGACCGACTAATATCATTTATTGCTTTTACTAACGCTAAGTCTATAGGGTCATTAAGCATGTCGCTTACAAATGAGCCATCAATTTTTACATGTTGTGCTGGAAGCTGCTTTAAATAGTTAAATGTACTAAAGCCAGTTCCAAAATCGTCAATAGAAAAATGACAGCCTAAGCTATTAAGCTTCTCAATCATTTTACGAGTCGCTTTTAAGTTGTTAATACTTGCTGATTCAGTTATTTCAAAAATTATCCGCGAAGGGGGCACGTTATACTTTTCAAGATTTGATTCAATTAATGGCAATAAGCGTTCATCTAAGAATGATTGTGCTGACAAATTAATAGCAACTTGGTTTAACTCTGGGTGCTTAGACACACAAGCAACGGCATTACGTATAACGCATTGATCCATCAAAAATGTGTCGTTAAGCATCTCTAAAGAGGGAATAAATTGATTTGGGTACACAAGTTTACCTTTGAGTTTTAAGCGTAAGAGCGCTTCAAAATAAGCAACTTTACACTCTTTAAAATCCCAAATAGGTTGGTAATGCAGTTCAATATTATCTTGCTGCAGTGCTTGTCGAATTTCGTGACCCCATTCAAGCCCAGTTTGAAGCGTATTGTTTTGAGCGTCCTCTTTTGAGTAGCAATGTACTAAGTTACGCCCTAAATTTTTGGCAATATACAAAGCAATATCGGCTTGTTTTAAACACTCATTAGGGTCGTTATTTTGTGTCGTAATTTGAGTTAAACCAATAGAGCAGCTAATAGTGTATATCTGATCTTCTGATTTAAAAGCATGTTTTTCTATCGCACTACACACACCTTCTGCAATAAGGTGTGCATCCAGTAAATTCATATCGGTAAGTATGACTGCAAACTCATCGCCGCCTATTCGGCACACCAAATGGTCTTCGCCAATATTTGTTTTAAATAATTGCGCCACTTCTTTTAATACTATGTCACCTTGGTGGTGACCTTTGCTGTCGTTTATTATTTTAAAGTGATCGAGGTCAATATAAATAACAGCATGCTCTATGCCATCATACGTGTATTTATCTTGGCATATTTTATTAAGCTGTTGATCAAAGTAATAACGGTTATGTAAACCAGTTAATGGGTCATGGTGTGCTAAATGACGTAGTTGAATTTCTGCTTGTTTACGTTCGTGTATGTTGTCGATAGTGGCGGTTATGGTCGCGTTATTACGACTATTTTTGATTAGCTGTAATCTGCATTCGACCCAGATTAAATTGCCATTTTTATGGGTGAGCTTTACTTCTATTTGTTGCTGTTGCTCGCCACCATGTAAAATGTCATTAATAGTATAATTTAGTCTTCCTTTATCTTCGTTATTACAATAAGCGCTTAATGGGGTTTGTAGTGATGATTTAACACCAAAACCGCTTAATGTCTCCCATGCAGGGTTAATAAAACGAATATGCCCTTGCTGATCAAGCTCTAAAACAACCGTATTCAAATGCAATAAAATACGCTGATGAGCCGAAAATAACTCTTTGTAACGCACTTCGCTCACGCTTAGCTGCTCTACTTTGTAAGCAAACTCAGCATAACTCACCATAAAATCTTCACGTCGTGCGGCATGGTCACACACTTTATTTAAAAATGAAGGGTCGTATGGGGCTCTAATAAAATCGGTAACACCAGACAGCAAAAGCTGCTCAGCGTAATCAGCATCATCACTTTCTATAATTGTAACAATAGCTTGTTTAGAATTGTGCTGTAGGATTTCTTCAACGAGTACACTCGAGCTCTCTGCACTTGATGTAGTGGCATCGAGTAGCACAATTGAAAACTGCTGTTGGTTGTAAGCGTTTAGTGCTGCTTTGGCTGAGGTAACGTGAGTAATAGCAAAGTTTAACTTTAACTGTTCACTTATTTTGTCGGCCGTATTTTGAAGTGGCTCTAATAATAATAAGTTTAGCCGGCTACTTTTTTCTAAGTGAGTAGATAAAACATTCGCAAGTACTTGAGGGAGCATGTCTTTATGTTCAAACGGCAGTACAGCATCTATCCCGTAGCTTCGGGCTGTTGTTTCTGCAATACGCTCACAGTAAATTGGCGGAATAAGTAAAATTGGGGTGTTTTTCGGTGTTTTTAATAATCCTGAGCGGATCATCCTCGAAAAGCGCCAGCCGTCAATTTTCCCAACATTAATGCCCGTTATTATAATATCAACAGGGTGTTGTTTTAAAAGCTTTAAAGCTTGTTGGCTATCTTGCGCATCAATAAAGGTAAATACATTTAAGCTATCTAAAGTGCCTTTAATCGCGCGGCGTTCAGCACTACTTGCGTTTAATATTAGCAATTTAAGCTGGTTTGGCACGTGTTGAACACCCCTAATGTAACTTATAATAATTCAGCCGAACAAGAATAGTGACATTTAACCATAAGAACAAGAAAATTTAATGATAAACACGCAAACAAGATATTATAAGTTTGGCTGATTTCTTGAGCTTAATATCCGATACATATACACTTGGCGCGATTTTAAATGATGTGGATTACTAATTATGCGCGTGGCTGACTTTAGCTTTGACTTACCTGATGAATTAATAGCTCGTTTTCCTAAAGCGGACAGAACTAGCAGCCGTTTACTTACTTTAGATGGCCCAAGCGGAACTCTAGAACATAAAGTGTTTAGCGACATACTTGATTTAGTAAACGAAGGCGATTTGTTAGTCTTTAACAATACACGCGTTATTCCAGCACGTATGTTTGGTCAAAAAGCCTCTGGCGGCAAAGTTGAAGTGCTTGTAGAGCGAGTGCTAGATGAACATCGCGTACTTGCGCACGTACGCGCGAGCAAGTCGCTTAAGGTTGGTAACGAAGTTATTCTTGAAGGCAAAGCTAAAGCAATAATGGTTGCACGCCACGATACATTATTTGAGCTTGAGTTTGATCATAGCCAAAACGTGCTAGATATACTTAATGATATTGGTCATATGCCACTGCCTCCTTATATTGACCGACCTGATACCGAAGCTGATCGCGAGCGTTACCAAACTGTTTATGGAGAAAAGCCAGGTGCAGTTGCTGCGCCAACAGCGGGCTTACATTTTGACGATAAGTTAATGACGGCACTAAAAGATAAAGGTGTAAACATGGCTTTTGTTACTTTGCACGTTGGCGCCGGTACTTTTCAGCCAGTACGAGTGGATAGTGTTGATGAGCATGTAATGCATTCCGAGTACATAGAAGTGCCCGATGATGTAGTTGCTGCCGTTGCACAAACCAAAGCAAGTGGCGGGCGTGTAATTGCGGTTGGCACAACTTCAGTACGCTCATTAGAGTCGGCAGCTAAAGTTCACGGCGGCAAGTTAGATACGTATTTTGGTGATACCGATATATTTATTTTTCCGGGTTACCAATTTAATGTTGTTGATGCCATGGTCACTAATTTTCACTTACCTGAGTCAACACTCATTATGTTAGTAAGTGCTTTTAGCGGACAAGACAATATTATGGGCGCATACAATACCGCAATTGAACAAAAATACCGCTTTTTTAGTTACGGTGATGCGATGTTTTTAACACGCAAGTAACAGCTTGTTATTTAATACTCAGTAAAAAACATTAAAAACCCCAGCTTCGTTGCTGGGGTTTTTGTTTAGCGTAATAAGCAAGATTGAATTTATCGCAGCTAATAGTATTAATGAGGCAAAAAGGGTAGAATCGAGCGGTTAAATTATAGCTTGTTGGACTGTTTTTCCGACATTGAGGATGATATGAAATTTGAATTAGATTGTACTGACGGAAAAGCGCGCCGCGGCCGCTTAATTTTTGACCGTGGTGTAATAGAAACACCTGCATTTATGCCTGTTGGTACTTACGGTACTGTAAAAGGTATGACGCCAGATGAAGTAAAAGCCACTGGTGCGCAAATATGTTTAGGTAATACCTTTCATTTAATGCTTCGCCCAGGTACTGAAATCATTAAGCAACATGGTGATTTACACGACTTTATGAATTGGGATTTCCCAATTTTAACTGACTCAGGCGGTTTCCAAGTATTTAGCTTAGGCGCAATGCGTAAAATCACTGAAGAAGGCGTGTTATTTCAATCTCCAGTAAATGGTGATGAAATTATGATGTCGCCTGAAAAGTCGATGGAAGTACAGCGCGACTTAGGCTCAGACATCGTTATGATTTTTGACGAGTGTACGCCATACCCAGCAACTGAAAAAGAAGCTAAAGATTCTATGGAGTTATCTCTTCGTTGGGCTAAGCGTTCAAAAGAAGGGCATGGCGACAATCCATCTGCTTTGTTTGGTATTATTCAAGGTGGTATGTACCCAGAATTACGTGCACAATCGCAAGCAGGCTTAGAAGAAATTGGCTTTGATGGCTATGCATTAGGTGGTCTATCAGTAGGCGAGCCTAAAAACGAAATGATGAATATTCTTGATCATTGTGCGTTTAAAATGCCAGAAGACAAACCACGCTACCTTATGGGTGTAGGCAAGCCAGAGGATTTAGTTGAGTCTGTTCGCCGTGGTATTGATATGTTTGACTGTGTTATGCCAACACGTAATGCGCGTAACGGCCATTTATTCATTACCACAGGTGTAGTTAAAATACGTAACGCAGTACATAAAACAGACACAGGGCCACTTGATCCTGAGTGTGATTGCCATACGTGTGGAAACTATTCACGAGCTTATTTGCATCACCTTGATAAATGTAACGAAATTTTAGGTGCGCGACTAAACACAATTCATAACTTACGTTACTATCAACGTGTTATGGAAGGTTTACGTAATGCAATTAGCGAAGGTAAATTAGAAGAATTTGTACAAGATTTTTATGCTCGCCGAGGCCAAGACGTGCCAGAGCTAGTAGATATAAAAAATTAAACTTTAAAATTAAAGAGGAAGTATCATGAGTTTATTTATTTCAAATGCACACGCAGCAGCTGGTCAACCTGCGGCAAGCGGTGGTTGGGAAATGCTAATAATGTTAGCTATTTTCGGTTTGGTTTTTTACTTTTTAATCTACCGCCCGCAAGCTAAGCGCGTTAAAGAGCACAAAAGCTTAATGAGTATGATGGCTAAAGGCGATGAAGTACTTACCCAAGGCGGTTTAGTGGGTAAAATTGTGAAGATTTCTGAAGAGAAAGATTTCATCGTTATCTCTTTAAACGAGCAGGCAGAAGTAACAGTACAAAAATCTGCAGTATCTGCAGTATTGCCAAAAGGCACAATGAAGTCGCTATAAAAATAATAAGGACGACCCCGTGTTAAACAAGTTTCCAGTTTGGAAGTATTTACTTGTTTTAGCTGTGGTAGCCATTGGCCTTTTATATGCCTCTCCAAACTTGTATGGTCGCGATCCGGCTATACAAGTTTCAGGTGCTAAAGGCGCTGATGTCGATCTCAGTGTTGTAGACAAAGTAAACGCAATCCTTGAAAAAAATAATGTAACCGCTAAATCGACAATACTTGAAGATGGGCAAATTTTAGTTCGTTTAAAAAATGTTGAAGAACAGCTTAAAGCGCATGACTTACTGCGTGATTCGCTGAGCGACGATTACATTTCTGCTATTAATATGGCACCTGCTCAACCAGCTTGGTTAAAAGCGGTTGGTGGTAACCCTATGAAGCTAGGTCTTGATTTAAGTGGTGGCGTACATTTCACCATGGAAATCGACATGGCAACAGCGGTTGATAACCAGCTTGAGCAAATGGAACAAGATTTTCGTAGCGACCTGCGCGAAGAAAAACTACGTTACCGTAGTGTTCGCCGCGTAGCAGGCTCCGATCGTATGCGTGTAGAAATGCGTACCGAAGCAGATAAAGACGCAGCAGAGAGCTTCTTAGAAACTCGCTACCCGCTAAATGTCTACATTGATGACAGCAGTAACGATAAAGCATTTTTTGCGACAATGAGTGAGCAAAAACTCAAAGAAATTCGTGACTACGCTATCAAGCAAAATGAAACGATTATTCGTAACCGTATCAACCAAATTGGTGTTGCAGAACCTAACGTACAACGCCAAGGCGCTGAGCGTATTATTGTTCAACTACCAGGTATTCAAGACACAGCACGCGCTAAAGAAATTTTAGGCGCAACAGCAACACTTGAATTTCGCGAAGTAGACGAAAACGCTGATATCAGCGCTGCTGCTCAAGGTCGTATCCCAGCGGGTACTGAAATGATCATGAGCCGCGACGGTTACCCTGTTGTACTTAAAAAGCGTATTATTCTAGAAGGCAGTCATATTACTGGCGCGCAATCTGGCGCTGATGAATACCAACGCCCGCAAGTGAGTATTACGCTAGATAGCAAAGGTGGGGCAAAAATGAATGCCTTTACCAAACGTGCTATTGGTAAGCGTATGGCAACGGTATTTATTGAATATAAGCCATCAGGTAAAAAAGATGCAGACGGTAAAGCGCTTCCGCCTATTAAGGTTGAAGAAGTTATTAACGTAGCAACAATTCAAGCACGTCTTGATCGCTCGTTCCGTATTACAGGTATCGATAACCCAGCTGAAGCACATAACTTAAGTTTGCTACTTCGTGCAGGTGCGCTTGTAGCACCAATTCAAATTGTTGAAGAGCGCACTGTAGGTCCAAGTTTAGGTCAAGAAAATATTGAAGCGGGTATGACTGCGGTTGCACTTGGTTTTGCGTTTGTACTTGTGTTTATGCTTGTGTACTACAAAGGCTTTGGTATGGTTGCAAACCTTGCTCTTGCGGCTAACTTAGTACTGATTGTTGGTGTTATGTCTTTAATTCCAGGCGCTACACTTACGCTACCTGGTATTGCCGGTATTGTATTAACGGTAGGTATGGCGGTTGATGCTAACGTACTTATTTTTGAACGTATCCGTGAAGAGCTAGCCGATGGCCGAAGCCCTCAACAAGCAATTCATTTTGGCTACGATAGCGCATTTAGCACTATATTCGATGCCAACATCACCACGCTAATTGCTGCCATTATACTGTTTGCAGTAGGTACCGGCCCAATAGCGGGCTTTGCAGTAACACTTGCGATTGGTATTTTAACTTCAATGTTTACAGCCATCGTTGGTACCCGTGCGGTAATCAACTTATTTGTTGGTGGTAAACGTATTGATAAACTTTCGATTTAAGGAGCTGACATGCAAATTTTAAGTTTGGGTAGTAGAACCCTTCGTTTCATGTCTCTTCGAAAAGTGGCTATGGGTTTTTCGACGTTATTAATTTTAGCGTCGTTTGCATCAATTTTTGTTAAGGGCCTAAACTTTGGTTTAGATTTTACCGGCGGTACGGCGGTAGAAGTGGGTTTTTCACAACCGGCTGATCTTAAAAAAGTACGTGATGCACTAGCTGATAATGGTTTTGCTGATGCATCAGTGCAGCTATTTGGTTCAAGCCAAGAGATTTTAGTTCGCTTAGCACCACGCGGTAGCGATGTAAAAGCTGAAGTGATTGGTAACCAAGTAATTGATGCGCTTAAAAAAGCAGACGACAGCGTAGTAATGCGCCGTATTGAGTTTGTAGGCCCAAGCGTAGGTGAAGACTTAAAAGAGCAGGGTGGCCTTGCCATGTTAACTGCACTTATTTGTATCTTAATCTACGTTGCGTTTCGCTTTGAATGGCGCTTTGCTGTGGGTGCGGTAGGTGCACTACTACACGATGTTATTATTACTGTGGGTTTATTTTCGATATTAGGTTTAGAGTTTGATTTAACTATATTAGCGGCAATTCTTGCGGTAATAGGTTATTCACTTAACGATACAATTGTTGTATCTGACCGTATACGTGAAAACTTCCGCAAAGTGCGCATTGACGATACTGTAGAAATTATTGATATTTCACTTACGCAAACACTTAATCGTACACTTGTAACATCAATCACGACTATTTTAGTATTGATTGCTTTGTTTGCATGGGGCGGACAAACCATTCATGGCTTTGCAACTGCATTGCTATTTGGTGTGTTTATTGGTACTTATTCTTCGATTTATGTTGCGAGCTCTGTTGCTATAGCAATGGGCGTAAGCAAAGAAGACTTAATACCAGAAGTAATTGAAAAAGAAGGTGCAGACCTAGACGCAATGCCGTAATGGTTTTGTAACTACTTTAAAAAACCGCTCATTGAGCGGTTTTTTATTGCCTGTAATATATTTATGCTCACGATTGTTTTAGCTTTACTGTGCAAGTATGAATAAACAGTGCTAACTTTGTAGAGCACGCCATGAGTGTAACGTCGTACTATGTATTTAAAATAAGTATTAATAGCGCGGTTATTAATAAGTACAGTTACATAATATCGTCATCTTATATTTAGGCGCTGGAAGCTATTTAGCTTAAATAACGCGATAATTTAAACTATCAATAATAACTGTTAAAACTACCGATAATAACTAAGGTGATAATTATGTTGCCATTAAAGTATTTAGTTAACGTAGTAAGTTTGTTTATATGCAGCGCTTTAGCAAGTGACGTAAATATCGTAAATGTAGCGCAGGAGCAGCGTGTGCAATATGCTCGTGACGACTACCTTAACGAGCTATTAGAAAAAGCATTGGTGAGCGCACAATACCCTGCAGAGATTAACCCCGTTTTAATTCATCCCCATCAACAACGTACTTTAATAGCACTAGATACAAAAAATTTAGATTTATACTGGAGTATGAGCAGCCCCGAAAGAGAGTCTTTAGCTATTGCGATTAAAATCCCATTGTTTAAAGGCTACATAGGTAAAAGGGCACTATTAACAAGTAAGAACAGCATTGCTAGATTTAAAGGTATTACTAGCTTAGGGCAGTTAGGTAAGCTTTCTGCGGTGCAAGGTCATGATTGGCCAGATACAAAAATAATGGCATTTAATGGCTTGCATATAAGACCGTTTGCAAATTATCAGGCTATGTTTGCCTTAACAAGTGCAGGGCGTATTGATTACTTTCCACGTTCATTCATCGAGGTTAATTCAGAGCTTCTAGCTAATAAAGAAAGCAACCTAGTGATAGTACCTAACTTATATATAAGTTACCCAACAGGATTTTATTATTTTGTATCAAATAGTAAGCCAGAGCTTGCAGTGGCAATTAAAAAAGGGCTTAAAATAATGCAAAAAAATGGTGAGTTTGATACGTTGTTTGATGAATACTTTGCGAAGGATTTAAATACATTACCTTACGAAAAAGGTAAAACAGTAGAACTCAAGCTAGATAATCCTTATTTTTAGACACAAAAAAAGGAGCCTGAGCTCCTTTTTAGCATGCTATTAATAGCATCAAATTAGCGAAGTAACGACTCAGTTAGTACTGGACGAATTTCACGAATAATTGCTTGAGTCAATTTTGGTGAACCACAGATAATATTGCCGCTGTGGTTATAGTTATTACCACCAGCGAAATCTACAACCATACCGCCCGCTTCTTTAACCATAAGTTCGCCTGCAGCAGAGTTCCAAGGTTTTAAACCAATTTCAAAAAATCCATCAACACGACCAGCTGCAACGTATGCCATATCTAAAGCAGAACAACCTGCGCGGCGAATGTCTGCAGTGTGTACAAACAATGCTTTAAACGCTTCAGTGTATGCGTCCATGTGGTTTTTGTTTTTGAAAGGGAAGCCAGTAGCAAGTACAGTGCCTGCAAGGACCGTCGTTTTGCTAACACGTAGACGTTTGCTGTTTAACTGAGTGCCTTGTCCGCGAGACGCAGTGAAAAGCTCGCCACGAATTGGATCATAAATAACAGCTTGGTCTAAACGACCTTTAACTTTAAGTGCGATAGAAACCGCGTAATGAGGGATACCTTTGATGAAGTTAGTTGTTCCATCGATAGGATCTACAATCCATTGGTAATCATCATCCTTGCCTTTATGCTCACCTAATTCCTCACCAACAACAGAGTGAGTAGGGTAAGACTGTAAAATAGTGTCACGAATTACGGCTTCGGCTTCTTTATCAATGTTAGTTACTAAGTCGTTAGCGCCTTTTTGTTGCACTTCAACTTTTGATAAATCTTCACTTGCGCGAAGTAAAATTTTGCCTGCGTTGCGCGCAGCGCGAACCGCAATGTTTAACATTGGATGCATGGTATTACCTTTGGGTTGTAAAAGAACGTTTATATATTTCAGCCGGCGTATTTTAGCGACTTTTGACATAAAGTAAACAATAAACCCCAAATACTTATGTTTGTTTTTTATACAAGATTGAAATGTGTATATATTTTTAAAAAATAATAATGAGCAATTAATAAGTCATTATGTTCCTTTATGTGTTTATTAAATCGAATTAATTTTAAATAACGCTTTACCTAAAGTTAGCTTGAGGTTTTATCGTGCTCCTAACTTAATTGATAGGACAACATTATGCATTTAGAGCACGTAAACTTAGTCGCGAGTGATATAGATAGCATGCTTAAATTTTATCGCGCTGTATTTCCACATTGGTCGATTAGAAGTGAGGGCAGAGGCGATTGGCATGGAAAACCAAGACGCTGGGTACACTTTGGAGATGACACGCATTACATTGCGATAAGCGATCATGGTGAGGGTGAAAACAGAAACTTATCGGGCCATCAAATTGGTTTTGCACACTTTGCTTATGTAACTAATAATTTAAGCGCAGTAGTAATGCGCTTAAATAAAGTGGGTTTTACAGTAAGCAAGCAAGGTAGCGAGAATCCTTTCAGAAAGAATGTCTACTTTATTGATCCCGCCGGGTTTGAGGTGGAATTTGTAGAGTATTTAAGTGACATACCAAGCGAGCGAAATAACGATTTATAATAAAATACCAAGCAGCACGCTAAAGTGCTGCTACTCAATTATAGTTAGCGGCTATTATTACCCGTGCCAAACTGGGTTTTTAGCTCATTTGCAAAGCTCATAAATTTTTCTTTAATTGTGCGCTTTATTTTTACTTCAACCGATCCCATAACTGCCTTTCCTTCAATATGAATAGTAGGACCTTGGCGTTTGTTAAGCGACACAGATTTATTTTCAAGACTACTTAAAATACAAAACATTTTAGACACTACATTTACATGCTCTGGTACGTAAATCTCATCGCTACCAAAAATACAGTTAACGTGAATAGTTACATTTTGATGCGCAAAAATGGCATCGGTAAAATCTAGCACCACCGATCCCATAAAGTTACTCAAATATATATTCTTTGGCACGACCCACTGACCGCTTCGCTCGTTAGAGCCTAAAATGCTGCGTAATGTAAAATCATCATCACTGTTTTGTTGTGCACTATAATGTGGTGTAAATTGCGATTGTTTTTCTGCTTTATATTGCTGATCAGTATTAAGTGTTAAATCTTCTACTAAGGCTAAAAGAGCTTCGTTATTAGGTGCATCCATCGCGTTATCTAAGCGTCTCTCAAATGCATCAACAGAAATAACCCCATGACTGTAATTATAAATTAATTGATCAATTACTTGTTCGCGTACTTGCTCTATTGGGCGGTCTTCGACTTTTACAGACATGGGGCATTCCTTATTATATTTACTATTAATACAGCTCTTGATGTTTATATGCAAAGCACGCACCAAATATAATAACCTTAATTATCAATGATTTAATTTTAAATGATGTTTTATGTTTTGTTATATTAACGATAGATTAACCAAAAATGCAATTATCTAGTTATTTTCACTATTTGAGAAAGTTTTACCGAGTAGCCTGTAAATAGTTACACAGCTATAGATAGTGCCTTATCCCAAAGTTACATCAAGTTATTGAAATATATATATAAATAAAGTTGGCCTAAAGCTCGCATTAGTTAAAGTGTCTTTAATCAAAAGGAGAAAGATTATGAAAACATTTAACAAATCTATTATCGCAGCTCTAGTTCTTGGTACTACGGCTATGGGTGCCCAAGCAAACAGCTGGGAAAACGAAAGTAAAGATGCTTGGATTGATGGTAAGGCAGAAACAGTTCTACTTATGAACACTAATCTAAACAACTTTGACATTAACACTGATGTAAAAAATGGCAAGGTAGTACTTACAGGTAAAGTTAATAGCGAGCTTGATAAAGAGCTAGCAGAAGAACTTGTACTTAGCCTAGATGGCGTATCTGATGTTGAAAACAGCCTTACCGTTGTTAAAAGCATGGACACAAAAGATAGAAGCAAAGACATGATGGACGATGATGATAACGACTTAACGGACGCTAAAATCACCACTGTAATCACAACTCGCTTCCTGTTTGATTCAGAAGTTGGTGGTACAGACATCGATGTTGATACCGACAATGGTATTGTAACTCTGAACGGTTCAGTAGAGTCTGAAGCTGAAAAACAACTAGCAGTTAAAATTGCTAAAAATGCTGAAGATGTTCGTGACGTAGTTGATAAACTAGCTATTGTTGCTGAATAATACAGTATAGTTAAGGCCCACTAACACTGGGCTTTACGTCTTTTTAATGCTTAATTTAAATGGAGTTTAGTCATGGATATTATTCGTATAATACTTTCGGTTTTATTACCGCCATTAGGTGTGTTTTTGCAAGTTGGCTTAGGTATGCATTTTTGGTTAAATATTTTATTAACACTGCTAGGTTATTTCCCAGGGTTAATACATGCAATCTACATTATTGCGAAAAAATAATGACAGATTATATATTGTGTAAGCCGACTACTGAGGTTTAGCTAAATAAAAACTTCAGTACTGATCGGCTCACAATATCAGTTTTTAAAGTAAATATTTTTTATCAAAATCTAATTTTTAATTGACTCAAACTAAGTGATTTATTTCTTGTAACTCACTCCCAACATTCCCTCAGCCACACCTATCGTTTACTTCAATTAAGCTTTCTAACTAACAGCAGTGTTCTGATTCTGTATTGATGCCATTTAGGAAGTCTTTAACATTAGTTTGTTTATATATCTACAATACGCGATTAATTGCTCTATTATTAAGTGGCAATATTACCATCACTTCTAGTGTTATCATTAAACCAAGTTTTTACGCATATTGAGGTAGCTAATTGAATATTCGACTTATACTGTCAGGCGTTGTGTCATTCGTTTTTTATTTTAGTTGGGCCTACTGGGCAAATAGTTCGGCAGATATTGCTAAATCTGTCACGTTTCAAGCTGCATTAGTACAAGGTTTGTATAGTGGATTTGTAACGCTGTTTTTTACTTTTATTTTAGAAAAGGTCGTCAACAAGTATAAGTCTAGTTATGTAACGCTTGCGTTTGTAACTCCAATTATTTGTATGTTTCATTCTAAAACACCACAAAACGTAGCAATACGACAAAGCTTCAATAATGCAATTAACTCTAGCGCCTCGTATTTAGGTAACAAAAAAATAGCAGGTGTACTTTTTGCGCCTATTATTCCGATTACTGTTCAATCGAGCTTAGTGATTATGGTGAATGTAATTAATCAGACACCTAATTTGGCACTTACAGTAGCCCCAAGCATATTTTTTACAGCCTTGTATGCCTACACATATATGTTAGCTTTACTTAAAAAAGTAGAGCGTTAAATATAAAAGACTACATGTGGGGGGAAGGTTTTTATAATTTAATGCAGAAAATATCATGGGAAATATCTTACATTTTATGCTTATACCCACCTAAAAGATTACTATTTAAGCAGTTAGCTTACTGATTGTTAAAATAAAGGTGTTTGGTAGTGACAAGCACCTAAAAAGTTTTTATACTGCAACCCGCTTTAGTCGCTCTGTGACTGAACGCTTCAAAAATTAACTGCCTAGCAGTTATATAAAAGTTGGCCCCTTAGCTCAGTTGGTTAGAGCACACGACTCATAATCGTTAGGTCCCCAGTTCGAGTCTGGGAGGGGCCACCACTTTTACAAACTTTCCAAAAAAATACCTACTCAAATTATTTAATGCTACATGAATTTAATATCGTGTAATTTATTATTCTTTATTTACCCCTAATAATAAATATAATTTAAATAAAGTTAATCCATAGATTAAGCTAAGCTTTCTTAAATTTGAAAGAGTGCGAATGCACTATTAAATTCCAGCGTTAGATCGGACGCTATTCATGCTCTGTTTTGTAAATAATAATGAGCTGCATCTGATTTCAGAAGACAAAAAAGCCCCTATTGGGGCTTTTTACTTACTAGTGTTTACTTCTATTGCTCAAAACTACAAGAGTTAACTAATTTTTACGGTATATCTCATGCTCAATATCGTAAATATTTACGCTTAAACTGTCTGATGCTCTGCAGTATGTTTTTAAGCATGAAAGTAGCAGTTCGCTTAACATTTGTTTTTGCTCAATTGAGCGTCCCGCTAAAATATGTACCGCGATATGTATAAACCCTGATTTTCCTGCGCCAAGTTGATATTGCTGATAAGCAATAGCGCGTGTTTTGATGGTTTCTAATTCAAATAAGTTACTTTCGAAAGCGGTAGTGTGAATTTTTTCTACCAGTACTTGTGGTAAAACAGGGAGGTCTTCTGAGTGTTCAATAATAATGTGCGGCATTTAGGCGTTTCCTATTATGAGTTACTGCATGAGCGAGAGTTAATTGTATCAAATACAACAGGGTTCGCTAAACCCTGAGCTATCTAAAATCTTTACTTTAAACTAATTTAGTCGTATTTATTTTTGATGTTAGTATAAAAACAAACAGGTGAACCTTCGCTTAGTAACGTAGGTGCTAAGTTACTTATATATTAATTAAGGATAAGTATGAAATTACCACAAAAATTTAAACGTTTAGCTTTACTTACAGGTGCAGTTGTTACATTAAGTGCTTGCTCTGACGATGTTGCATCGGTAAGTCTGGGATTATTTACAACTAAAGATGTTGTGGTTAATTCGCAGCAAGATCCAATCCTTAAAGGTGTTACTTGTCATATTAGTCATATAGAGGCTAATTTGGACTTTTCTGATCCGTCTGATATGTCTATAGCATGTCGTCAAACAGGTCCTATTACAGCGCAGCAGCTACAAAAAATAGACCGTAGCAAGTCGGGCGAGGTGATATTCAAATCATCTAAAAGTATATTATTTAAATCACTAAAAGTGCGCCGTATTTACGATGCTGAGAATCGTACTTTATTGTACTTATCGTATTCAACTAAAGAATCCAGTGGTAGCCACCACCATGCACTATCAACAGTGCCGCTATACAATACTCAAGCGTGGGATTGGGCGCTTACACAAAAAAACTAATCTAGCACTAAAACTTATAAGAGCACCTTATGTTAGCTTTATTTAAATCGGCACCTTTATTGGAAGATCAAGAGCAGCAATGGCTTATTGATACATTTATTTGGGCTGTAGAAAATTTTGATGCTGAGTTTTTTACAAAGCACACTCAAATAATACTGCCAACGGCCACTTTTTTCCCCGATTCGGTATCGAGCATTGAAGAGATGGCGAGTAATGTTTTTACCCGCGTTACTAATTACGCGGGTATGAATGCATGGCCTATTCAATTAGTCGCACCTCAGCAGTTACAACCGCAAGTTTTTCCGCACTTTGAATTTAGTGATGAAATACGTGGCGAAGGCAGTCATTTAATTGTGCCGCCAAGCCATAAGGTCAGTATCTCTTTTAATCCTAATCAGATTAATCAGCCACAAGATTTAGTGGCAAGTTATGCGGGTACTCTGGCCACCATACTTATTCATCACGTTGGGGTGCTACCGCCAGGAGGAAGGGAGTATTTACCACAAGCTGCCGATGCGCTTGCTTGTTTTTTAGGATTTGGTGTGATGATGAGCAACACGGTGTATCAGTTTAAAGGCGGTTGTGGCTCTTGTTATAATCCATACGCTAACCGTGAAGCTAAGTTAAGTGAAACACATACGGTATTTATGCATGCCCTGATTAGCTACTTTAAAAACGATAAAGTGTCTAAAAAGCATTTAAAGCCGCATTTACGTGGTCAGTTTAAAAAAGCACAAAAAGAAATTAAAGCATTGGTAAATAACTCGGCTAACCCGCTGTTATTAGCTTATTCGCCAAACTAGCAAGGATCTGCGTGGAATACTTAGATGAATTTTTACTGATTGTTATTGCTCATTTTTTTGCAGTAGCAAGCCCAGGGCCTGACTTTGCCGTAGTACTTAAGCAAAGTGTGCAACAAGGAAGGCGCAATGCATTGTGGACAAGCGCCGGTGTTGGCGCTGCTATTTTACTGCACGTTGCCTATTGCGTTTTAGGTGTTGCGCTTATTTTAACGCAATCGCCTAGTTTATTTATGGCGCTTAAGTATCTTGCCGGTGCATATTTAGCTTATTTAGGCGTACAAGCACTCAGAGCTGCAAAACCTCCAGCAAGTAATGAAGGCGAGGCTGCAAAAGATGTTGAAAACAAAACCGTCCAAGAAGAATCCGTTTGGCTTGCTTTTAGGCGCGGCTTTTTCACAAATGCATTAAACCCAAAAGCCACGTTATTTTTTATGTCGTTATTTACACTCGTGATTAGCCCAACAACACCGACTAGCGTACAGGTCGGTTACGGTGTGTACATGGCATTGGCTACTTGGGCGTGGTTTTCAATGCTTTCAATAATACTTTCTAGAAATAATGTAAGGGGTTTTTTCCAACAACGCGGTTATTGGTTTGACCGTGGAATTGGCGTTATTTTAATTGCCCTTGCAGTACGTGTTGTTATTTAACTTATTTAAAAAGTACAGGAGATAAAATGCCGTTATATAATTTTTCGTTTGGCTCTAATATGTCATCTAATCGTTTGTTAGCGCGCTTACCTAATGTAAAGCGTGTAGGAACAGCGGTACTTAAAGGTTACGAGCTAACTTTTGATATGCTATTTAAAGATGGCTCTGGCAAATGCAGTATTTGCCCAAGCGATAAAGAAGGCGCGCTGGTTTACGGCGTTATTTATGAGCTTAATGAAGATGAAAAAGTTATTTTAGATGGTATTGAGGGCATAGGTTACGACTGCGTAGATATAGCCCCAACGCTTTTAACGGGTGAGACTGTAACTGCACATTGTTATATAGCTAATACCCATGACAGCGATGTACTCCCATACGATTGGTACATAAAACACGTTCATCGCGGATCACTTGAAGCGGGCGTACCAAAAGAATACAGTGATGCGATATTAAATCGCGCACAAAAAAGCGATACCAATCAAGAGCGCGCAGCAATTGAATTTGCAGTTCATCAAAAATAATAAAATAGGATTGATATGAAATTAACCAAGCTTGCCGCAATTGCACTACTAGCAGGCACTTCGTTTAGTAGCTGGGCACAAGTTGATACCAACAAAATTGATGACGTTATTAAAGCGTCAATGGCGCGTTTTGACGTACCCGGTATGGCAGTCGCCATTGTTGAAAACGATAAAGTAATATTTGCTAAAGGCTTTGGTGTAACTAACCTCGATACCAACAAAAAAGTAAACAAAGACACCTTGTTTGGTATTGCTTCAAACACGAAAGCGTTTACAACAGCAGCGCTTGCCAAGTTGGTTGATGAGGGGAAGTTAAGCTGGGATGACCGCGTAATTGATCATTTACCAGAGTTTAGATTATACGACTCATACGTAACACGCGAAATGCGTATTCGTGATTTATTAAGTCACCGCAGTGGGCTAGGGCTTGGGCAGGGCGATTTAATGATTTGGCCAAGTACCGATAAGTCAGTTGATGAAATTTTAGCGGGATTACAGTATTTAAAACCAGCGAGCAGTTTTCGTAGTAAGTATGCTTATAACAACTTGATGTTTGTTACCGCTGGTGAGGTGGTTGCACGTGTGTCGGGTATCAGCTGGAACGATTACATCGAAAAAAATATATTACAGCCGCTGCACATGGATAACTCACGCGCGGGATTTTCACGTATTCCAAAAAGTAATAAAAACTGGGCGACAGGTCATATTCCTATGGATGGCACGCTTCATCCATTTTTTGTGAATTACCTAGAAGATTTTAGAGGCGCAGGTGCCATTGCTTCAAGTGTAAGCGACATGAGCCAATGGCTTCGTACGCAATTAGCGGGCGGTAAAATGCCAAGTGGCGAGCAGCTTTTTAGCGAAAAGCAACAAGCGCAAATGTGGCACCCACATATTACGTCTATGGCGTCTAAAAATGCGTTTGAATCGTATCATCAGCAGTTTAGGGGTTATGGGTTAGGTTGGAGTATTGAAGACTACCACGGCTTTAAAAAGCTAGGTCATGGCGGTGGTATTTTAGGGATGGTATCGCAAGTTACTTTATTGCCTGAGAAAAAACTCGGTATTGTTATTTTATCTAATCAACAAGCTTTCGGTGCACTTTCGGCAGTAACCCATGAAGTACTTGAAGATGCACTTGAGCTTGAAGATAAAGACTGGGTAGAGGATTTAGCTAAAAGTCATTTTGAAGGTAAACAACACGCGTACGCTAATGCAAAACCAGAAGCCCCCGCCGACTACCAACCACAATTACCAAACATTAATTACACCGGTACATTACATGATGATTGGTATGGCGATGTAATTATTGAGCAGCTTGATAGTAAATTGCATATTGATTTTACGCATACCAAGCGCTTAAAAGGCACTCTTGAGCATTACACTGGTAATACATTTATAGTTAAGTGGGATGAAAAGCTGCTTGAAGCGGATGCGTTTATTCGTTTTGAAATGAGCTCACAAAATCGTGTAAACAGCGCTAAAATGCGTGCAGTATCAACACAAGTTACCGACTTTAGCTTTGATTTTAGAAACCTGCATTTAAAAGCAAAATAGCTAATAATATTGATATTCAAGGTATCGATATTTAAAGTATCAATATAAACCAAAGTCGCAAAGCCACCCGTCGGTGGCTTTGTTATATTAAGCATTCAATTTACTTTGGCTAGGAGCATTTTATGCGTACTGCAGTTATTTCACACCCTCATTGCCGTAAACATAAAATGATAGACGACCATCCAGAATGCCCAGAGCGCTTAGATGCAATTACCGACAGATTATTAGCCAGCGGTGTAGATGTTGGCTTAACACACCTGCAAGCACCTAAGGCCGAGCGTGAGCATTATTTACTTGCTCACGATGAAGCTTTAGTTAAGCACGTAGAAACTACACTACCAACAGAAGGGCTCGCTAATTTAGATGGCGATACGTGGCTGTGCCCCGATTCGTTTAAAGCGATTGAGCGGGCAGTAGGTGCCGGGTTGTTAGCTGTTGATGAAATACTTGCCGATAAACTCGATGCTGCTTTTTGCTCAGTACGCCCGCCAGGGCATCATGCTAATAAAGATTCATCATCTGGGTTTTGTGTGTTTAATAACTTAGCTATTGCCGTTAAGTACGCTCAAAGCAAAGGGATTAAGCGGATTGCGATTGCTGACTTTGATGTACACCATGGGAATGGCACGCAAGACATTTTTATTGATGACGAAAACGTACTGCTTTGTTCGTTATTTCAGTATCCGTTTTACCCAAATACAGCGGTTAAAAATAATAGCCATATAGTTAATTCTCCTTTGCCAATTGCCAGCAATGGCGACGACCTAAAAGAGGTATTTACTGGGCAATGGCTACCAAAATTAAAAGCATTTAAGCCTGAATTACTTTTTATAAGCGCAGGGTTTGATGCACACTTAGAAGATGATATGGCGAGCTTAAAATTTGTAGAGGATGACTACATTTGGCTTACCGAGCAACTATGTGGTGTTGCTAAAGAGGGCGGCTGCAAAGGTGTTATTTCGTATTTAGAAGGTGGCTATGCGCTATCAGCTTTAGGTCGCAGTGCTGTAGCGCATATAAAAGTGCTTACTGAGGTTTAAATAAAGAGAGTGTTTATAGCCCTAATAAATCAAACGCCTGCGCTGTGCTTAGGGTTTTGATTTTACCAAGGCAGCATTGTCCTTCATTTAATAAGTAAGCTGTAACAAGCTGTGCTAGTTGCTCGCCATTCAATTCAGGGCAAGCAGTGCCTTGTAAATTAAGGTAGTCACCTTGCTTATTAAGTACTCGCACATCGCTTAGTTCACTTTGCATAACGCTGTGTAAGCACTCTTGTTGCTCTTGTTGGTTATGGGCTATCTCAAGCTCATTATAAATAACCAATAACTGTGGGTAGCTGTTTAACATAGCCCGTTAGCCTACGGTTACTTCATAAGACGTAAATTTACGAATATTAATAACGCCTTTTTCAAAAATTAAGTATTGGCCTTTAATACCTTGTAAAACACCACTTACAACAGGGTCTTTATCAAAGTTAAATGAGCTGATTTTTATTGGGTATTCGGTTACTGGAAAGTTTAAATCAACCACATCTTCATCAAGTTGTTCTATTGCTGTTGCGCCAAATAATTCACTGAGCTCGTTTAGCTTTTCACTAATTTGTGGGATCAGCTCGGCTGCAGCTGCTTTTAAGTCAATTGCTTCGTTTTGACCTTTTAGCATATTGCGCCAATTCGTTTTATCGGCAATAAATTCAGCCAATGCAACTTCCACTAAACCTGATTGCAGGCGAGTTTGCACTTTAAAAATAGGTAATGCCTGAGTCGCGCCTTGATCAACCCAACGAGTCGGTATTTGTGTGTGGCGGGTAATACCTACTTTTAACCCAGAGGTGTTAGCGAGATATACATAGTGTGGGATCATGCAGTTTTCTTCGCCCCACTGTGGCTCTCGGCAAGTGCCTTGATCGTAGTGGCAGGTTTCTGGTTTCATAATACACATATCGCAACTAGCGAGCTTGCGCATGCATACAAAACAGTGACCTTGAGAATAGCTTTTTTTGGTTTTTTTACCGCAGTTAGAACATAAAATAGTGCCACTAAAGGTAAGCGTAAGCTCCTTACCTATAAATGCATTTAAGTCTACTAGGTGTTCACCTACAGGTAAGTGATATTGTACTGGTTCGGTTAAGCTCGATTTTAATTTACGCAGTGTGCCTTGCATCTTTACTTGGCCCCTAAAGATGTTAAAAAGAGGAGTCTAACATTTTTAAGCTATATTGGCTTTTTAAGAAGTGTAAATAGTCGGTGTAAGGCAGTGCTTTTGCGTATAAATAACCTTGGGCGTAGTCAGCGTTCATATCTTTGAGTAAGTGATGGATTTCCTGGGTTTCTACCCCCTCAATTGTTATTGATAAATTGAGATTATGCGCCATATCAATGGCTGTTTGTACAATAACCTGGTGAGTAGGGTTATTAGGTAAATCAAAAACAAATGACTTATCTATTTTAAGTTCACTAAAGTGATAATTGACTAAGTAGCTAAGTGACGCATAGCCTGTCCCAAAGTCATCCAGTACTACTTTAATACCTAATGCGGTTAGCTCATCAACTAACTTTATAAGTGCATCCTGGCTATCTACGAAGGCCGATTCGGTTAGTTCAAATTTAAGTAACTGTGCCGGCACTTGGTATTTAATTAAAATATTTTCTACTTTTTCGGCTAAGTTATTTATAGTTAAGTTTTTAGCGCTTAAATTTACGCTAATTGTGTGCTCGTTATAGCCATTTTTTGTAAGCTTGACTATGTCTTTACAGGCTTGCTCTATTACCCACAGTGTTAGCTCGTTAATAATGCCTGTGTGCTCAGCAAGTATTATTAGTTCTTCAATTGATAAGTTGCTGTAAGTTGGGTCGGGCCAACGTAATAAAGCTTCAGCACCACTTACGTGGTTACTTAATAAGTTTATTTGAGGTTGGTAATAAAGTGCCAGTTGATTTGTTTTGATGGCTTGTTGCAGCTTAGCGGCTAGAGCAACGTCCATCATTAGATTATTACCGTTTGACGATGACCCAACTTGATTAACGCTACCTTTTGCTTTTTTAAGCGCTAAATAACCACGCTTTAACCAATATTCAAAGTCGTTACTCTTACCTGCACTACTAATACCTATACTGTAACTAAGCTGCAGGTTTAGCCCTTTAATTTCATATTGTTTTGGTAGGCTGCTAATTATTTTAGTCAGTAGTGCTTCTAGCATTTCTTGGTTTTGTGTTTTAGTAGAAATACAGGCAAATACGCCACTGCTTAAATCGGCTAAGCGTGGGCTGGTGTTTAAATCTGTTTCGAGGTTTGTAAATTCGCGTTCATGGCTGAGTTCTAATTCAAGCTCTTTGGCTACATGCTTTATAAGTGTGTAGCCCTGAGAAGAGGTAATAATTGTATTGAGCGAATTAAAGTGACGTATTTTTATTAAACATAAAGTTGTTGAGCGGTTTTGGCTTTGTAGCGCCATAAATGCTTGTTTTAGCTTGGAGCTATTAAGTAACTTTGTTTGTTGTGTGTGCGTGGCATGGTAAAGCGCACGTTCGCGCTGATACCTTACTCGGTCAGCTAACGCCATTGCCATTAAAATAACTTCGCACAAAATAGCCATTAAAAAGGCATGGCGGGAGGTAAAGCTATAAGCCAAAAAGCCAGTGAGCTCCATAGGCTGTATTACCGCACCAAATATCAGCGGTATCCACGAAAGTACATAAAACTTAGCCCACCTAAAGCCGCTACGTAGCTTGTTATAAATTAAAATAATACAAACAACGTATAAAAGTGCCATTACACAAAAAAACAACGGGGCTGCAATGTACTCAGGAATAAATAGACTAGCTATAGCCATTACTGACATAAACAAAAGCAGTTTTACGCTCATTTTGTATCGCCAGCAATTGTCCTTGTGATAGCGTAAAAACATAGTACAAAAGGCGAGAGTGAAAAATGATATTGCGTAGTTAAAAAATATGACTTTTTCGTGAATATATAACTGCCATTGCACTGGCCATAAATAAAATCCAAAACCAAGCACTGCACCCAATAAGGTTAACGCACTAATGATATAGCCAATATAAATTAAATAAACACGGTCTTTTATGCCAAAATAAAGCACCAAGTTATAAAGCGCAGCCATCAATAGCACGCCTACAAAAATGCCCCAGATCCCAGTTTGAGAGCGCACTAAGTCAATAAACTCTTTATCACGATATAAGTTTACAGGTGTTTTACTTATGCCGATTGTGTCTATTTTCATTACTAGGCGCTGTGACGATTTTCTTTCTACTAAAAAACGAATATGCGGTACGCTGTACTCAAACAAAGAGAGGGCTTCTTCTTTATCGCCGAGTTTGTATGTTTCAATTAGTTTGTTATTTTTGTCGAGGCGATAAACCGTAAGATGATCGACCATAGGGTTGTCAAAATGTGCCACAACATTTTGCTTGTTAAGGCTTTTATTTTCTAAATCAAGAAACAACCAATAGTTTTGCTGGCTAAAACTCCATGGAACATCTGAAAATGGTTGATGAGTAAGTAATTCAGGTTGGTTAATGATGGTATCGAATGTTTTAGTTTTGGTTTCGTCAATATAGTAGGCGTAATCGAGGTACATTGGAGCCGTTTTATCAATTGTATATCGTGTAGGCACGACAAGGTTTGATGCCAATGTACTGATTATAAAAAATATAAATATCAGTATGGCAACAGCAATTGCATGGTAACGTAAAGTTCTTAGTTCCAACGTTAATTTACTTTTAAAAAACCTTTTAATTAGTGTAGCACTAAAAAAGCGCAGATAAACTGCGCTTTTGTAGTTAAATTAACTGGTTATACCAATGAATAGGTATTACAGGCTATTGCTCGCGTGCAATAGCACGGTAAGCTATATCAGTACGATATTCCATACCATCCCAGCTAATTTGTTTAACAAGCTCATAGGCGCGCTGCTGCGCTTGCGTAACGGTGTTACCAAGTGCTGTTGCGCATAATACGCGACCGCCTGCGGTTACAACGTCATTGCCACTTTTCTTAGTACCCGCATGAAACACTTTTTCACCCGCAGGGTAATCAACTTTTAGCCCCGAAATTGCATCACCTTTAGGGTAATCACCAGGGTAACCTTTAGCTGCAAGTACAACACCAACGGCTGCGCGTGGGTCAAACTTAATCGTTGTTTTATCAAGTTCTACACGGTTAGCAGCTTCAATCAATTCAACTAAATCTGATTGCAAACGTAGCATCATTGGTTGAGTTTCAGGGTCGCCAAAGCGACAGTTGTACTCAATTACTTTAGGGGTACCTGTATCGTCAATCATCAAACCTGCGTATAAAAAGCCGGTGTACGGATGGCCTTCGCTTGCCATGCCTTCTACCGTAGGGTAGATCACTTCATTCATAATACGCTGGTGGATTTCATCCGTAACAACTGGCGCAGGAGAGTATGCACCCATGCCACCCGTGTTAGGACCAGCATCGCCATTGTAAGCGCGTTTATGGTCCTGACTGGTAGCAAATGGTAATACGTTTTTGCCATCAACCATTACAATGAAAGACGCTTCTTCACCGTCTAAAAACTCTTCGATAACAACACGACTTCCCGCATCGCCAAAAGCATTACCCGCAAGCATATCGCGAATAGCTGCTTCGGCATCGGCTTCCGTCATTGCTACAATTACGCCTTTACCCGCAGCCAAACCATCTGCTTTTACAACAATTGGCGCGCCTTTTTCTTTTAAATAAGCAAGGGCTGGGTCAATTTGTTCAAACGTTTGATAATCGCCTGATGGGATATTGTGGCGTGCTAAAAAATCTTTAGTAAACGATTTAGAGCCTTCAAGCTGGGCTGCGCCTGCCGTTGGGCCAAAAATAGCCATGTTATGTTCACGAAACTTATCAACAACACCCAGTACTAACGGTATTTCTGGACCTACAATAGTAAGCTCTACATTGTTTTGCTGTGCAAAACTAAGTAAACCCTCTAAGTCGTCAACGTTTATTGCTACGTTTTCAAGTTTTGGTTCAAGTGCAGTACCTGCATTACCAGGGGCTACAAATACAGTATTTACTTTGGTGTTTTGAGCGGCTTTAAACGCAAGTGCGTGTTCGCGGCCGCCGCTGCCAATGACTAAAACATTCATGGCGAAAATTCCTATTTAAAGCGGTTTCTTAAATTTCAGCGTCATGCGGTCGCTTTCACCAATGGCTTTATATTTGTCAGCATCTTGTTCGCCGAGTCTTAAGCTTGGTGGTAGCGTCCATACACCTTTAGGGTGATCGGCTGTATCTTTTGGATTTGCATTTATTTCACTGCTTGCTACTAATTCAAACCCAGCTTGTTTAGCAAGGTCTACTACGTAGCTCTGCTTCATATAACCTGATGTTTTTTGATCTTCGTCAGCACGCTCTTCAGCTAAACGGTGCTCAACTAAACCTAATGTACCACCTGGTTTAAGGGCTTTATAAAAAGCTTGGAATGCACTTAATGCACCGCTTTTATCTTTGCCCATATACCAGTTATGTACATTACGGAAAGTTAAAACCATATCGGCACTGCCAGCTGGCGCAATATCTAAATGTGTTACAGGTGCAAACTCAGTAATTTTAACGCTACTAAAGCGCTCATCTTCAGCCACTTTTTGTTTAAAGCCCGCAAGAGAGCGTTGGTAGTAGCCAACTGATGAATCAGCAGGAAAGTGCGCGGCATAATAAGTGCCTTGCTCTTTTAGTGCTGGCGCTAAAATTTCACTATACCAACCACCGCCTGGCGCAATTTCAACAACTGTCATAGTTGGTTTAAAGCCAAAAAATGCAAGTGTTTGAGCCGGGTGACGATATTCGTCACGAACGCTGTTTTTAGCGCTACGTTCGCTTGATTGAAGCGCATGCTCAAGGCTCGATTCGTGGTTATGGCTAAGCGCCATAGTCGATGTCATCGTTAGTGTGGCTACAAGTAGCGATTTTAGCGCAAATTTCATTGTTTGTTCCTTCACATTATAATTTTAAATAGGTTATTGAATAATCAGAATACGTGAATTTATAGCAAACAAAAAGGGTTAAACCAACGTTTAACCCTTTGTGTGATTAGTGGCGGAAATGGCGCATACCAGTAAGTACCATTGCCATGCCAGCTTCATCAGCAGCTGCAATCACTTCTTCATCACGCATTGAGCCACCGGGCTGAATTACCGCAGTAATACCAGCGGCTGCTGCTGCGTCAATTCCATCACGGAATGGGAAGAACGCATCAGACGCCATAACTGAGCCTTTAACTTCAAGGTTTTCGTCTGCAGCTTTTATGCCTGCAATTTTAGCTGAGTATACGCGGCTCATTTGGCCTGCGCCTACACCAATGGTCATACCGTCACGGGCATAAACAATTGCGTTTGATTTAACAAACTTAGCTACTTTCCAACAAAATAGTAAATCTTTAAGTTCTTGCTCTGTAGGCTGGCGCTTAGAAACAACTTTTAAGTCGCCTTGCGTTACCATGCCTAAATCGCGGTCTTGAACTAAAATACCGCCGTTAACGCGTTTAATATCTTGGCCAGCTGCTTTACCTGTCCACTGTCCACATTCTAATAAACGAACGTTCTTTTTAGCTTCAACAATTTTTGCAGCGTCGCTCGAAATACTAGGTGCGATAATGACTTCAACAAACTGACGATCAACAATTGCTTGTGCAGTTGCTGCATCTAGCTCTCGGTTAAAGGCAATAATGCCACCAAATGCTGATGTAGGGTCTGTTTTAAAAGCGCGCTCGTATGCTTGTAGAATATTGTCCCCAATTGAAACACCACACGGGTTAGCATGTTTTACAATTACGCACGCAGGTACGTCAAATTCTTTAACACATTCAAGTGCTGCATCGGTATCTGCAATGTTGTTAAACGAAAGGGCCTTACCTTGCAATTGAGTTGCTGTTGCAACTGATGCTTCAGCAATGTCACTTTCAACATAAAAAGCAGCATCTTGATGTGAGTTTTCACCGTAACGCATATCTTGCTTTTTAGTGAACTGCATATTGATAGTACGTGGGAATTTAGTCTCTACAGCAGCTTCCTCGGTGTAATCAGGAACCATTTTACCGAAGTAGTTAGCAATCATGCCATCGTATGCGGCAGTGTGCTCGTAAGCAGCAATCGCTAAGTCAAAACGTGTTTTATACGTAGTAGAGCCATTGTTGTTTTGCATTTCGCTAATAACACGGTCGTAGTCGCTCGCGTTTACCACGATTGTTACGTCTTTGTGGTTTTTAGCGGCTGCACGAACCATTGTAGGGCCGCCAATATCAATATTTTCAATAGCATCTTCAAGGCTGCAGTTTTCTTGAGCGACTGTATTCGCAAAGGGGTATAAGTTAACTACAACTATGTCGATAGCAGAAATGTTGTTATCTGCCATTACGCTTTCATCTTGTCCGCGACGGGCTAATATGCCGCCGTGAATTTTTGGGTGAAGAGTTTTTACGCGACCATCCATGATTTCAGGGTGGCCTGTGTGATCTGATACTTCAGTCACTTTTATGCCGTTATCAGCAAGTAGTTTACATGTGCCGCCAGTTGATAATATATCAACGCCTTGCGCTTCTAGTGCGCGGGCAAATTCAACAATACCGGTTTTATCAGACACACTTAATAGTGCGCGACGAATGGGACGATGAGTATCCATTGTAGTTTGATTTCCTCAGTTAATGAGCTAGCTTAGAAGCGGGCATTTTAACTGATTACAACTCAAAAAACGACTTATAAAGCGCCGATGAGGGTGAGCATTTTGCAACACGGCTATTAAACTACGGGCATAAAAAAAGCACCCTAGGGTGCTTTTTTAATAATTAGCTGTGATAAATCACAGCCAGCATATTAGTTCATGCCGTATTTTTTAAGCTTTTTACGTAAAGTACCACGGTTGATACCTAGTAAAATTGCTGCACGAGTTTGGTTACCACGTGTATATGTCATCACTTCTTCAAGTAATGGCGCTTCTAGCTCTGAAAGAACAAGGTCGTAAACGTCTTGCACATCTTGACCGTTAAGCTGCTTTAAATAGTGGTGAACAGCTTTTTTTACTGCATCACGCAATGGCTGCGGTTTCTCGTGTGACTGAACATGAGGGTTAGTGATAAATGGAGAAGTCACGTTTTGTTCGAACATTATTAAGTCTCTTTCTTTCTTAGTTAGCTGCTAGTGTTTTAAAGTATTGCTCTAATGCGACGACCTGTGCTTGTGGGTTGTCGAGCGCATTAAATACTCGCCTAAACTGACCATCACTGTCATGGGTTTGCAAATACCAAGATACATGTTTGCGAGCAATTCGCGCTCCCATTGGCTCACCGTAAAACAGATGGAGGTTTGTTAAATGCTCCATTAAAATACTGCGCACCTCTGCAATAGCAGGCGGCTGTAAGTGTTCCCCAGTTCGCAAATAGTGGTCTATCTCCCTAAATATCCAAGGGCGACCTTGGGCGGCTCGGCCAATCATAATGGCATCTGCACCCGTATAGTCTAAAACCTGTTTTGCTTTTTCTGGTGATGTAATATCACCATTTGCAACAACAGGAATCGACACTGAACGTTTTATATCCCTAATCGTGGCGTACTCAGCATCACCTTTGTACATACATGCGCGCGTACGCCCATGTACAGCAAGTGATGCAATGCCATAACGTTCAGCTATTCTCGCAATCTCTACACCATTACGGTTATCCGGATCCCATCCTGTACGGATTTTAAGTGTCACAGGTATATCAACAGCATTAACGACTGCATCAATAATCTCTTCCACAAGTTCAGGAAACTGTAATAAGGCAGAGCCTGCGAGTTTCTTGTTCACTTTTTTTGCTGGGCACCCCATATTGATATCTATGATCTGTGCACCGTTAGCAACATTGAATTGTGCGGCCTGCGCCATAAGCTCAGGATCTGCTCCTGCAATTTGCACAGCGCGTATACCCGACTCACCGCTGTGATCCATACGGTTCATCGACTTTTCCGTTTTCCAAACCTTAGGATTAGACGATAGCATTTCAGAAACAGCTAGCCCTGCGCCTAAACGACGGCAAAGTTGTCTAAATGGTCTGTCTGTAATGCCAGCCATTGGCGCGACAATTACATTATTCTCAAGTTGGTATTTACCGATACGCACTATATTCAATAGGCCTCTTTTCAAGGGGCGCTAAGTTTACGGTTTTTTTCACAAAAATCAAAGGCTATAAATTGAACAAAAGTAACTTTTTTTTGCCCTTTTCGTATTGACATTTGATAACCACATGACAAGTAGGTTGATTTGTTTGAAATTTATACAAGTTTTATTTTTTACACAATAATCAGAAAACTTTTAATATGTAAAAAAATAGTAAAGCCTGTTAAATACAGGCTTTACATGCAGGTTTTGAGTTAATGCTCTAAATTTGGTTATGCAGTTTATTACGCTTTTTTAGTGCCACTCACTCGAGTCCAATCACCTTCAACGGCAATGTCATCTAGTTCAATAAACGGTGCATAAATATCAGCAACTGATTGTGCTTGTTCTTCTAAAATACCCGACATTGCAATCTTGCCGCCAGGCTTTAATAAACCTAAAATTACACTGTGCAATTCGCGAAGTGGCTGGGCTAATATATTTGCCACTACTATGTCGGCGGTAAACTCAGGTTGGTTTTCTGGAAGGTATACTTCAAGTTTGTCTGCAACGCCATTACGGTTAGCATTATCGAGGCTTGCCTCAAGCGCTTGAGGATCAATATCAATCCCAATCATGCGCTCTGCGCCTAGTTTTATAGCTGCAATACCTAAAATGCCTGAGCCACAACCAAAATCAACAACCGTTCTACCTGTTAGATCTTGGCTTTCTAACCACTTAAGACATAAGGCCGTTGTTGCATGTGTGCCTGTACCAAAAGCAAGGCCAGGGTCAAGCAGTACATTTACTGCATCAGGATCTGGAATGTCGCGCCAGCTTGGACAAATCCATAGTCTTTCACCAAATTGAATAGGGTGGAAGTTATCCATCCATTCACGTTCCCAGTCTTTATCCTCAAGCTGCTCTATTTTGTATACTAAATTGTCTTTTAGTTCATCATGGCGTTTCAATAACGCAACGACTTCATTCATATCGTGATTAGCTTCAAACAAGCCAATTACTGTTGTATCAGCCCAAAATACAACGGTGCCAATTTTGGGTTCGTAAATAGGGGTGTCTTTTGCGTCAATAAAGGTTACTGAAGCACTACCCGCTTCCATTAATAGGTCACTTACTGCATCTGCTGTTGCAGCATTGGCGTTAATACGAATTTGGATCCAAGCCATGATTATTTCCTTCAAATAGAAAAAAGGCCGCTATAGCGGCCTTTTTAGTTTATATAGTAGCGCTAAATTATTTAGCGTCTAAAAAGCTTTTCAGTAAATCTGAGCGAGAAGGGTGGCGTAATTTACGCAGCGCTTTCGCTTCTATTTGACGAATACGTTCACGTGTTACGTCAAACTGTTTACCTACTTCTTCTAAGGTGTGGTCGGTATTCATATCAATACCAAAACGCATACGTAGTACTTTAGCTTCACGGGCTGTTAGGCCTGCAAGTACATCGTTAGTTGCGCCACGAAGAGACTCCATTGTTGCCGAATCGATTGGCGAATCAATAGTTGTATCTTCGATAAAGTCACCTAAGTGAGAATCTTCATCATCACCGATTGGTGTTTCCATTGAAATTGGCTCTTTAGCAATCTTAAGTACCTTACGGATTTTATCCTCAGGCATCATCATGCGTTCTGCTAATTCTTCTGGATTTGGCTCACGACCCATTTCTTGTAACATTTGACGAGAAATACGGTTAAGTTTATTAATCGTTTCAATCATATGTACTGGAATACGGATTGTTCTTGCTTGGTCAGCAATAGAGCGAGTGATTGCTTGACGTATCCACCACGTAGCATAAGTAGAGAACTTATAACCACGGCGATATTCAAACTTATCAACTGCTTTCATCAGACCAATGTTACCTTCTTGAATTAAATCCAAGAATTGTAAGCCACGGTTTGTATATTTTTTAGCAATTGAGATTACAAGACGTAAGTTAGCTTCAACCATTTCTTTTTTCGCACGGCGTGCTTTCGCTTCACCAATGCTCATTCGACGGTTAATGTCTTTAATACGCTCAATGCTTAAACCTGTTGTTTGTTCAATAACAGATAGTTTATTAATGCTACGAATGATTTCTGGCTTAACTTCTTCAAGTTTAGCTGAGTATTTTTCGTTACCTGAAATTTCTAAATCAACCCATGAAGCGTCAGTTTCGTTATTAGCAAAATGCTTAACGAATGTTTTCTTCGGTAATTTAGCAATTTGTACAGCTTGTTTCATGATTAGACGTTCTTGAACGCGAACACGATCCATCATTTCACGCATGTTATTTACCATGCGGTCAAACTGTTTAGGTATTAATTTAAAGGTTCTGAAAAGCTCACCAATTTCAAAAATGGCGGCTTGTGATTCAGGATGCGAACGACCTTTAGCTTCAAACGTATCACGTGCTTTATTGTATAAATCACGTAAATTTTCAAAATGAATGCGCGCTTCTTCAGGATCTGGCCCTGTGTCTACTTCTTCTTCATCTTCGTCATCGCTATCAGCATCATCTTTGTCATCTTTATCGTCATCAAGTTGCTTAGCACTTAATTCTGAACCGATATTAGTTGCTGAAATTGGCGCTGTATCTTCATTAGGATCGATAAATCCAACGATGATATCGCTTAAACGCATTTCTTCAGCTTCAAACTTATCCCACTGCTCTAGCAGGTAAGTGATTGCTTCAGGGTACTCTGCAACAGAAATCTGTACTTGGTTAATGCCTTCTTCGATACGTTTAGCGATTACAATTTCGCCTTCACGTGTAAGAAGTTCAACAGTACCCATTTCACGCATGTACATGCGAACCGGATCCGTTGTACGGCCGATTTCTTTTTCTACAGTCGCAAGGGCTGCAGCGGCAGCTTCAGCTGCGTCTTCGTCTGTCGTTGTTTCTTGCATCATTAATTCATCAGCATCAGGCGCGTTTTCGCTAACCTTGATACCCATATCATTAATCATGCTTATGATATCTTCTACTTGATCTGAGTCTATAATGTCTTGTGGAAGGTGATCATTTACTTCTGCAAAAGTTAAGTAGCCTTGCTCTTTACCTTTTTGAATCAGAAGTTTTAATTGTGACTGAGGAGTTGGATCCATAGAGATTGTTTCTTCCACTCTGATAAGTTGATACAACAGGCGCCATCATGTAGTTTGCATTAAAGCCAACTAGAATAATGTGACGCAGTGAATAGCACAGTATAACAGTTTAAATCAATTTTGACTAGCTGTTAGTGGCTTTTAACGCTGTCATTAACAAATGACACTCAAGTCTTTCGTCGCTACTAAGGCCTTGAGTCTTGTCCTTTATTAATAGGGTCTCGAGTCGATAATTTAAACACTGATCTTCAATAAACTTGAAAGTATTTTTAAAAACCGTCTCTAAACGCTCTTCATTTATGTCGTGTTGCCACGTTGCAAGCTTGATTAAGGGCTCGTAATCTTCAGTTCCTCTAAAAAATTCGAGTAGTTGCGCTGTGGTAATGCTTTCTTTTTCTAAAGCTTGCTCTTGTAAGCGTAATAATAGCCCTATACCAGCAATATTCATTTGTGCGAGTTCAGGCAAATATGGCACATTTTTAGCCAAATTAGGATGTTGAATTAAAATACCAATCGCTTGACGCATTGGTGTTATTTTAAACTTACGTTCAATCGAATGCTGTTGCTTTGGCGTTTTTAAACGGTTATTTAATTGCTCACGTGTTCTTCCGATTAAACGCCCTAACTGTTCAAGAATGTTTTCTTGATAAAATTCACTTGGGATTTTTTCAATGAGTGGAAGTGCTGCACTGAGTAATTTAGCTTTTCCTGAGTCGAGTGTTAAATCAACTTCTTGGCTTAATTTATTAAACAATACTTTGGTAAAGTCATCTGCTTGGCTTAGGCGCAATTCGAATTGCTCCTTACCTTCTTTTTGTACAAGAGAGTCAGGGTCTTCGCCATCGGGTAAAAAAGTAAATTGCAGTGCTTTACCGTCATTTAAATAAGGAAGTGCGTTTTCAAGCGCCCTCCAAGCTGCATCACGGCCAGCTCTGTCGCCATCGTAACAACAGATTACTTTATCTGTTGTTCTAAACAGCGTATGCATGTGCTCGCTTGTTGTTGCGGTACCTAGTGATGCAACAGCATATTCAATCCCTTGCTCGGCTAAGGCAACAACATCCATGTAACCTTCCACAACCATTACATGCTCAAGTTTTTTATGGGCTTGCTTTGCTTCATAAAGTCCGTAAAGCTCAAAGCCTTTATGAAAAATTCGGGTCTCTGGCGAGTTTAAATATTTTGGCCCTTGGTCGGCTTGCATTACACGCCCACCAAATGCAATAACGCGTCCGCGTTTATCGCGAATAGGGAACATTAATCGGTCGCGGAAAAAATCAAATTGTCTGCCCGGTGTTTTTTCTGAAGCTAGCTTTAATTCAACTAATTGCTCTTTTTGTTCTTTATTACGGCCAAGCTGAAGACATAATCCATCCCATTCGCTGGGGGCGTAGCCAATCATAAACTTTTTAACTGTCTCACCACTTAAACCACGGCCTTTTACATATTCAATAACGGCGGCAGAATTACTGTGGTGTTTTAATTGGTGCTGATAAAAGCGCGCAGTATGAAGCATTAAATCGTAATCAGAGCGCTTTTGCGCAGCAGTACGTTCTGGTGCTGAGTTTGTGCCTTGTTCTCGAGGTACTTCTAAGTTAAGCATGCTTGCTATTTCTTCAATAGCATCTACAAACTCAAGCTTTTCATACTCCATTACAAACGAAATAGCATTACCATTAGCGCCACAACCAAAGCAATGATAAAACTGTTTGTCTTGCGATACGGTAAATGAGGGCGATTTTTCGTTATGGAATGGGCAACAAGCTTGATAATCCTTACCTGCTTTTTTTAGACCTACTTTTGAGTCTATCAGGTCGACAATATCGGTTCTGGCAAGTAAATCGTCTATAAAGTTACGTGGGATCTTTCCAGCCATTAGTAAAATACAGTCCTGAAATAATAAGAAGAATAACGAATATGAAATTTACTTTTTTATACTTGCTTGATGCAAAGTATAGCGTGCTTTAACTTACCAAAATGATAACAAAATAAATAGGGAAGCTATAAAAAATTTCATTTTAAAGTAACCTAGTAGGTGTACTTTTTATTAAAGTTAAAAACAAAGAAACCGAGCGCAAGGCTCGGTTCACTTCAATCATACTTTAATGTATGTGGGAGTATTAGGCAGTTAATCGTTGCTTAATTAAACCAGAGATTTTGCCCATATCGGCACGACCTTCGGCTTTGCTTTTGATTATACCCATTACTTTACCCATGTCTTGCATACCTGCTGCGTTAGTATCAGCAATAGCCGCATCAATGAGAGCAATGATTTCTTCTTCACTCAATTTTTGAGGTAAGAAAGTTTCAAGTGCCACTATTTCATTGGCTTCAATATCAGCTAAATCATCACGCCCAGCATCTTTGTACTGAGTGTAAGAGTCACGACGTTGTTTAACAAGCTTCACTATAACGGAGGTAATACCTGCGTCGTCTAGTTCTATGCGCTCGTCAATTTCACGTTGCTTGATTGCAGCAAGTACCATACGAATAGGGTTAAGACGTTGTTTGTCTTTAGCTCTCATCGCATCTTTTTGCGCATCTTTTAGCGTTATTAAAAGGCTCATTTATACAAGACCTAATATATTAGTATAATTTAACGCGACGTGCGTTATCACGAGAAAGTTTTTTCATGTGACGTTTTACTGCAGCAGCTTTTTTACGCTTACGCTCAGCTGTTGGTTTTTCATAGTGCTCGCGACGACGAACTTCTGAAAGGATTCCTGCTTTTTCACATGAACGCTTGAAGCGACGAAGTGCTACGTCAAACGGTTCGTTCTCTCTTACTTTAATTACTGGCATTAAAAATTCACCTACCTAAATTATGAGCGTTGCTCAAGTTGATCAAACATTGATCAAGTGGTTCAAAAATGGTGCGGTATTGTAATCCGAAGCAACACCACATGTAAAGGACAATATTAACAGAAACGCATCATGTAAAACAGTATTAATTTGCTTGGCGCTGGTAGAGTTTGCAAAACACTTGGCCTGCTTTTTTTTCTTTAATTAACAACCAGTTGCTCGGGTTATTGAAGGTGGTTAACTCTGTTTCTACTTCAACATAAATTAATGCATCATCGCTTAACCATTGGTTTTTTTCTAATAAATCGCAGGTTGTTTGCGCTAAATCTTTACGAAATGGTGGGTCAACAAATACAAGATTAAACGCTTCGTTTGTGTTTTTTTGCTCTAAAAAGGAGAGTGAATTAGTATGTTTAACGTATGCGTTGTCGAGTTTTAAAGTGCTAATGTTTTGTTCTAATTGCTTGGCAGCTGACGAGTCGAGCTCGATAAATGTGGCGTTTTTAGCAAATCGAGATAGCGCTTCAAATCCTAACCCACCAGAACCTGCAAAACAATCAAGTACATTTGTGTCACGCGTATCTTGCATTAGCCAATTAAATACAGTTTCTTTAATTCGATCGGTAGTAGGTCTTAAGCCTTCTACATTTTTAACAGGGAGTTTTCGGCCTCGAAATTGGCCACTAATCACTCTAATAAAGCCATCACTGGGCTTGTTAGTAGCTTTATTTTGCGTTGTTTTTTTTCTCATTTAGCTCACTAAAAAATGGTATATGGTATCTAGCTCAGATAATATTATGGGTGATTACGTGTAGCTTCATTTTTCAACCGTATTAAAAGTGTTACTATTGAACACTTACGTTTTGAATGGTTGTATTTATTAGCAACTATTGCTGGGCATTGCCAAGCTATTTCAAATTTTAGTTTATCAGATTTTTATAAGTGGTTATTAGCAAGTATGACAAAAAAAAGTAAATTCATGTCGTGGCTCGGTTTTGGCAAGTCAGATAAAAAAGAAGCAGAGCAAAAAGCAGCCGCTGATAAACAACAAGCATTAGCGCAAGAAGAAGCGCAGAAGCTAGAGCAAGAAAAGCTTGCACAGCAAGCTGAAGTTGAACGTTTACGAGCCGAGGCGGAAACAGAGCGTTTAGAGCTAGAGCGTATTGCTGCTGAACAAATTGAAGCCAAACGTTTAGAGCAAGAAAAGCTAGCACAGGAGCAAGCTGAAGCTGAACGTTTAAAAGCAGAAGCCGAAACAGAGCGCTTAGAGCAGGAGCGTATTGCTGCTGAACAAATTGAAGCTAAACGTTTAGAGCAAGAAAAGCTAGCACAGGAGCAAGCTGAAGCTGAACGTTTAAAAGCAGAGGCCGAAACAGAGCGCTTAGAGCAGGAGCGTATTGCTTCTGAACAAATTGAAGCAAAACGTTTAGAGCAAGAGCGTGCTGAAAACGCAGAAAAGATTGCCATTGAGCAGGTCAATGCTGAATTGCTTGCAAAACAACAAGCTGATGCAGAAGCGCAAAGACAAGAATATGCACAACGTTTAGCCGATCAAGAAACGCAGATGCGCTTAGAGCAAGAGCGATTGGCTGCAGAAAAAGTAGAGGCTGAGCGACTAGAGCAAATACGCCTTGAAAAAAAGGATGAAGCTGTAAAAGCTGAAAAGCTTGCAATAGAGCAAGCGAATGCTGAGTTATTAGCAAAAGAACAAGCAGATGCTGAAGCACAAAGACAAGATCAAGCAAAACGTTTAGCAGAACAAGAAGCGCAAATGCGTTTAGAGCAAGAACGCATTGCAGCTGATAAAGCAGAAAGCGAACGTTTAGAGCAAGTACGTACTGCTGCTGAAAAAGCTCAGAACGAGCGCTTAGGGCAAGAACGCATTGCAGCTGATAAAGCAGAAAGCGAACGTTTAGAGCAAGAACGCATTACTGCTGAAAAAGTAGAAAGCGAGCGTTTAGAGCAAGAACGCATTACTGCGGAAAAAGCAGAAAATGAACGTTTAGAGCAAAAGCGCATTGCGGGTGAAAAAGCAGAAAATGAACGTTTAGAGCAAGAACGCATTGCGGCTGAAAAAGCAGAAAATGAACGTTTAGAGCAAGAGCGCATTGCGGCTGAAAAAGCAGAAAACGAACGTTTAGAGCAAGAGCGCATTGCTGCTGAAAAAGCAGAAAATGAACGTTTAGAGCAAGAACGCATTGCAGCTGAAAAAGCAGAAAATGAACGTTTAGAGCAAGAGCGCATTGCGGCTGAGAAAGCAGAAAACGAACGTTTAGAGCAAGAGCGCATTGCAGCGGGAAAAGCAGAAAACGAGCGTTTAGAACAAGAACGTATCACAGCAGAGCTTGCAATTGAAGAAGCTAAAAAAGCAGAAAAGCCGAAAAAAGAAGGGTTTTTCTCTCGCCTTAAAAAGGGCTTGTTAAAAACTCGCGTTAATATAGGTTCTGGGTTTGCATCTATTTTTAGTGGTAAAAAAATAGATGACGAATTATTTGA
The DNA here is from genome assembly GCF_015864305.1 of Pseudoalteromonas sp. NZS71_1. Taxonomy (NCBI): domain Bacteria; kingdom Pseudomonadati; phylum Pseudomonadota; class Gammaproteobacteria; order Alteromonadales; family Pseudoalteromonadaceae; genus Pseudoalteromonas; species Pseudoalteromonas sp. NZS71_1. Next base: position 132,531 of record NZ_JADYXM010000005.1, read on the forward strand.
AGATCTTGAAACACAGTTGCTCACCGCCGATTTAGGCGTTGATACCACCATGAAGTTGATTGATAGCTTAACTGATGCTGCGAACCGTAAGCAGTTAAAAGATGGTGATGCGCTTTATGAGTTAATGAAACAAGAAATGGCTGCGATGCTAAAAACGGCTGAACAGCCTTTAGTCATTACCAAAGATAAAAAGCCATTTGTTATTTTAATGGTGGGCGTAAATGGCGTTGGTAAAACAACGACTATTGGTAAGATGGCTAAGCAATTTCAAAGCGAAGGTAAGTCGGTTATGCTGGCTGCTGGCGATACGTTTAGAGCGGCTGCTGTTGAGCAACTTCAGGTTTGGGGTGAACGTAACAGCATTCCTGTTATTGCACAGCATACGGGTGCAGATAGTGCATCGGTTGTTTTTGATGCATTCCAAGCTGCAAAAGCACGTAATATAGATGTGTTAATTGCAGATACAGCGGGTCGCTTGCAAAATAAAGATAACTTAATGCAGGAGCTTGAAAAAATAGCTCGTGTTATGAAAAAAATTGATCCTGATGCGCCGCACGAAGTGATGCTAACCATTGATGCTGGCACAGGTCAAAATGCAATTAGCCAAGTGAACTTATTTAATCAATGCGTTGGCTTAACTGGTATTACGCTTTCAAAACTTGATGGAACTGCAAAGGGTGGTGTTATTTTTGCGGTTGCAGATAAGTTTAATATTCCAATTCGTTACATTGGTGTTGGTGAAGGTATTGATGATTTACGCGCTTTTAAAAGCGATGACTTTATTGATGCGTTATTTAGCCAAGATGAGGACGACGTTTAATTTACCAAAAGAGGGAGCTTGCTCCCTTTTTAATTGCGAGGAATACCAATTTTATTAGTAAACTAATTGAATTGGCATAATAAAAAGATGATAAATTTTCAGCAAGTAAGTAAGACTTATCCTGGAGGGCACCGCGCCCTCGAAAAAGTTAATTTTCATGTTAAACCGGGTGAACTTGCCTTTTTAACCGGCCACAGTGGTGCGGGTAAAAGTACGTTGCTTAAGTTAATTAGCTTAATGGAACGCCCATCGGCAGGCAGTGTATTTATCAACGGTGTTGATTTAAATAAAGTAAACTCGCGTCAAATTCCTTATGCTCGCCGTGATATAGGTATTATTTTTCAAAACCACCGTTTACTAGAGCGCTATACCATTTTTGATAACGTGGCACTGCCTCTTATTATTGAGGGTACTCACCATAAGCAAATAGCTAAACGTGTTCATGGTGCGCTTGATAAAGTAGGCCTGATAGACAAAATAAAATGTCATCCGTCTATGCTCTCTGGAGGCGAGCAGCAACGTGTTGGTATTGCCAGAGCAATTGTAAACTCCCCGCCAATTCTGTTAGCCGATGAGCCTACAGGTAACCTAGACCCTGAGCTTTCAATGGAAATCCTAAAGCTGTTTGAGGATTTTAATAAACACGGCACCACTGTTCTTATAGCGACGCATGACTTAGGTTTGGTTGCACGTATGAAGTACCGCAGTCTAACCTTAAAAGATGGCCGCATGCTTCAAGATCCGCTCGCTGAGGGAGCACTATGAGTTTACTTTTTAAAAGTCGTCAAAATAGTAACGACAAGCAAAAAAAATCAGTATTAGCTGGCGGTTATTTTTTCATTATTAATATTTTTCGCCAAGGTGTTCATAGCTTAGGTGAAATGTGGCGTACGCCGCTTGCATCTATGATGACTATTGCTGTACTTGGTTTGAGCCTAACGTTACCTGCAACACTTTATCTCGTTGTTAAAAACGTACAGCAAGTAAGTAGTGGTTTTGAAGAAGCGAGTGAAATATCGTTGTTTGTAAAAGAAAGTATGAACGAGCAAGAAACGCAAACATTAGTAAAGCGTTTAGCACTTTATCCAGAAGTGGAAAGCGTTGAATTTATATCAAAGCAAAAAGCACTAACTGAATTTAAAGACGTATCTGGCTTTGGGCAAGCTTTAGAGTACTTAGATAAAAACCCATTACCTGATGTGGTACTTGTTACTCCTACAAAACGTCATAGACACCCAAATGCCGCTAAAGTACTGCTAACTAAATTAGAAAGTGAACGTGAAGTTGATTTTGGTAAGCTCGATATAGCGTGGCTAGAGCGTTTAAATGCATTACTAGATTTACTGAAAGAAAGTGTAATAACCATCGCATTATTACTGCTTACCTCAGTGACGCTTATTATTGGTAACACCATCCGTTTGTCGATCATGGATAAAAAAGAAGAAATACAAGTAATGAAGCTAGTCGGCGCAACTAACACCTTTATACATGCCCCATTTTTGTGGACAGGTATTTGGTATGGTGTAATAGGTGGTTTATTCGCCTTTATATGCGTAGGACTAATGATGTGGTGGCTTTCAAGCGCTGTGAGCAGTGTAGCGGGGGTGTATCAAACAAGCTTCTCGTTAATTGGATTATCGCTTAATGAGCTCGGCTTTTTAGTGTTACTTGCAACAAGCTTAGGATTTGTAGGCTCGTACCTTTCTGTAAATCGATATATTAAAGAAATAGAACCCGATAAAGTATAAACAATCCTGCAAACTATAAGTGAACCAACCCAGCTTGATATGCGTATCGTACCGAACTGGGTTGTACCTCCTGTTATTAATACTGTCATATTTATGTACTATCCTCCCATGAAGTAATGAGTTGTAAATAAGGTGATGCAGCGAGGTTAACCTGCTGCAGCTCCTCAATTCATCACTTATTCAGTCGCTTGTAGTAGACTAAACACATACTAAAAACTGCTTGATTTATACTTTAAAAAAGTTTTAAATTGGGGTTAGCACTCTTAAAGAAAGAGTGCTAAGATAGTTTCAAATGTTTATCACCGAGGTGAAAAATGAGTAAAGATTTATACGCAATGGCACTTACAGTCGGACAACAAAGCGCAAGCATGGACGGTTACCTTCAAGCGGTAAGCACTATTCCTATGCTTAAAGTTGAACAAGAGCAAGAACTTGCTAAAAAGCTTCAGGAAGAAGGTGATCTTAGTGCTGCCAAGCAACTCATTATGTCGCATTTACGCTTTGTAGCACATATTGCTAAAGGCTACTCGGGATACGGCTTACCACAAGCTGACCTTATTCAAGAAGGTAATATAGGCCTGATGAAAGCGGTTAAGCGTTTCGACCCTACTGTGGGTGTACGTTTAGTATCGTTTGCAGTGCATTGGATTAAAGCCGAAATTCACGAGTTTGTGCTTAAAAATTGGCGCATAGTTAAAGTTGCAACCACTAAAGCGCAACGTAAATTGTTTTTTAATCTTCGTAAAAACAAAAAGCGTTTAGGTTGGTTTAATCAAGCTGAGGTTAGTACCGTTGCTAGCGAGCTAGGTGTGAGTGAAAAAGAAGTACGTGAAATGGAATCGCGCATGAGCGGCCAAGACATGGGCTTTGACCTAACTGGCGACGATAACGACGACGCACCAACAAGTACGTACTCTCCAGTACAGTATTTAACAGATGGCGCAGCTGATTTAGCTGACGACGTTGAACAAGAACAGTGGAAAGAGCAAGCGCATACTCGTTTATTTAGCGCACTTAAAACACTAGACGAACGTTCACAAGATATTGTTAGCGCACGTTGGTTGTCGGATGATAAAGCGACTCTTCAAGAGCTTGCACAAAAGTACAGTGTATCTGCTGAACGTGTTCGCCAGCTTGAAAAAACAGCGATGAAAAAATTACAAAGCGCTATGAGCTAAACACAGTTCAAGCTGCAAAATTTAAAAAGCCCTGCATGAAAATGCGGGGCTTTTTGCTTTCGCGTAGGTTGGTTTGAGCGAAGCGAAACCCAATGATAAAATATCCTATCAAGTAATACCGATACTCTGCATTATTGAATGGCTATACCAATCCGCAATAATACTTAATCATTTTGCGGGGCTAAACGTGTCGCTACCTGCGTTAAAAAATTCTCATTTAGAACAACTAAATAGCGAATTTTTTGCCTAGCTATCAACACGTTTTTCCGCCCTCAAAATAGACCACTTAATTAAGCGAATTGGTATTAGTTTATCATTCGGATATAGCATTATTTAAAGCTTNTAGTTTATCATTCGGATATAGCATTATTTAAAGCTTATATCACCGAGCACTAACTCCTTTACCCTCAGCATGCGCTAACTGAATGTATTTACGCTCAACCAGCTGCGAAACCGGCACGAGCTCAAAACCTTGTTTAGTTAGCTCGGGTAAGGCATGACGTAAAAATTCGATTGTTTCTGGGTAGGGATGAGCAATTGCAATAGCGGAATTATGAGTGATGGCTAGTTGTTTTAATTCTTCAAGCCTTAGCTGCAGTTGTTCTGGTGTAGTTATATTGTCTAAGAACACTTGGCGACTAATATTGGCAACACCTAAAAAGTTAGCAGCATTTTGTGCTTGGCTTAAATCGGTTGTGCGGCTATCTAAAAAATATAAATGGCGCTTTTTAAGCACTTCCATTGTCCACTTCATAGCTTGGCTTTGCTGCGTAAGCGCTGAGCCCATGTGGTTATTAACGCCTTTAACTTGCGGTAAACTAGCGAGAGCTGTTCCTAGAGTTTGCTGAAGCTGCTCTTTATTCATATTTAAAGTAAGCGCGCCAGGTCCGAGTTCTTTACCGTTAAGTGCCTGCATAGGTACATGAAGTAATAACTCTTTATTTGATTGACTAGCAAGCGTTGCAAAAATTTGCGAATAAGGAGTATGGGGCAAAATTGAATACGACAATTGCCCTGGTAAGGAAAGGAACTCTAAGTCCCGTTGATGATAGCCTATATCGTCTATCACTATTGCTATTTGTTTGGCGCTAATTGTTGCTGAGCTAAAACAAATAGCTAATATTAGCCATTTTATTATTTTCACGTTTATAGTTTTTATTATCTTTTTAGCTTTGTTTAACAGCTTATACAAGCTATTGCATGCTGAGTAATTGTTTTGCTTTAACTAACTGTAAGTCGGCTAAGTTACCAGTAAGTAATTGCGTGTTACTGTTAGTGTGTTTATTTTTTATTATAACGGCTTTATTACTTTGTGAAAGGTTTGTTTGATTAACCGCCACATCTGGGGTTATTCCTATTCCATCAATCGACTTACCTAGCGGCGTAAAGTATTTAGCTGTGGTGAGCTTTAATGCAGTGTTGCCGTCACCTAGCGGAATGAGCGATTGTACAGAACCCTTCCCAAAAGACTGACTGCCAACAACGGTTGCTCGTTTATTATCTTTTAGCGCTGCTGCAAGTATTTCGGCTGCAGAGGCTGAATTTTCGTTTATAAGCACAACAATAGGGGCATTTTTTAGAATGTCTCCACGCTTTGCATAAAATGCTTGGTTGGCATCGTAAAAACGCCCTTTAGTCGTCACTATAGTGCCACTTTGTAAAAATAGGTCTGATACCGCTACTGCGCTTTGTAATGTACCCCCTGGGTTATCACGTAAATCAATTACTAAGCCTTTGAGCGGGTAACCAAAGTGGCTTTGCAGGGCAGCAACTTGCAGAGCAACCTCATGTAATGTGTGGTTAGAAAAATTATTGATAGCTATATAACCAGTACCAAAATCTAGAAGTTCGCTTGTTACGCTTTCGAGGTTTATTTGGCGGCGTGCTACATGAAACGTGAGTGGGTTTTTATTGTTATCACGACTTATAATTAGTTCTATATTTGAAAATTTACTGTTTCTTATTAGTGTTGCTACTTCATCGATTGTAAGGTTTTGGGCTGCTTGGTTGTTTACACTTACAATAATATCACCTTGCAAAATACCCGCTGCTTTTGCGGGGGAGTTATTAACCACATTAACAATAGTCATATTCTCGTCGATATTTTTAACTTCAATACCAATACCTGTATAGCGCCCGTTTGTGTTATCAAATAATGAGGTTAGTTCGTGCTCATTTAAGTACTTAGAGTAAGAGTCGAGCTTTGAATATAAGCGCTCAAACTGTTGGCTATTATATTTAATGTGGTGGCTATTTTGTAAGGTGAGATCTTCAACATAGTAGGCATGGATGTTAAAGAGTATTTCGTCTATTTGTTGTCTTTTAAGATCTTTAATCGAGCTTGCTAGTGCGTTACTAGAAAAAGCGATTAAGGTTAGTAGTACAAGTAAATACAGACTTTTATAAAAGCCTGTATTTTTTTTATCAATAGTAATTACTGCAGTTTTTTTAGTTGTCATCAGCTGCTCCAGAGCGGTGCAGCGATTTATTTAATTAAATGCGTTTGCACCATTTTACAGGATTTACTGCGCGTCCTTTGTGGCGTATTTCAAAGTATAGACCAGAACTAGCTTGTCCGCCGCTTTGGCCAACTAAAGCAAGGGTTTCGCCTTCGCGTACCATGTCGCCTACATCTCTTAGCAGTGTTTGGGCATGACCATATAGGCTCATAAAACCTTCACCATGGTCTACAACAATTACCCAACCATAGCCCTTTAGCCAATCGGCAAATACAACTTGGCCATTATGTACGCTATTAATATTAGTGCCTTCTTTTGCACCAATTAATACGCCTTTCCAATCAATACCACCATGTTTACGTTGGCCGAATGTGTGCTCTAACTTGCCTTTGCTCGGCCAGTCCAATTTACCTTTGTTTTTATTTAGGCCCAGTAATTCAATTTTCTGTGTTTTTTCTTTTTCGAGCTCTTCAATTGTTGCTACCAAAGTTTGTTGGTTTTCTTTTAAATAGTTTATTGAACTTTTGGTGCTGTTGAGCTGAGCTTGTAAATTTTTAAGATTAGCTTGGCGTTCACTTTGTGCATTAAGCAATGCAGTTTGACGTCTTTTTTGCTCATCAAATAAAAGCGCTAGTTTTTCTTGTGTTTTAACAAGCTCTTTTTGGTTTTGTACTATTTGCTTTTGAAGGTCTTTTAGATCTTCAATTTGTTCAATACGGGCTTTATTTAAGTAGTTGTAATAACTAAGTGTGCGCTCAAATTTTGCAGTGTCTTCTTGATTTAACAGCATTTTAGAGTAGTCGTCGCCACCGGCCATATAGGCGCTTTTAAGTTGCGCGGCTAAAATTTTCTGAAATTGAGTGTGCTTTTTATCGAGCTCATCGGCTTTATTTTGTAGCTCTTTTTGCTGTGTTTTAGTTTCTTTTACTGATTGCTCTGCCATGTTAAGTGCTTTAGCATTTTTAGCTATATCGAGTTCATGGCTTTTTAGGTTTTTTTGTAGCGACGCTATTTTTTTTCTTTGGGCGTTATACTCAGCTTGGCTTTGCTCAAGTGCATTTTGAACTTCTGATAAGTCTTTTTTAGTACGATCTTCATTAGCAGCTGCAGATGCAGTCACTAATGAAGTTAGTATTAAACCGCACTTAATTAACCGGTTAATACGTCTATTCATGTGTTATTTCAACATCATGATAGGCGTACCAGTCATTTCGTTTGGTTGCTCCATGCCCATTAAGTGAAGCATTGTAGGGGCTACATCACTTAATGCTTTACCTTGCATAGGCTCTGCATCGCGACCAACATAAATAAAATGTACTGGTTCACTAGTGTGAGCTGTATGCGCTTGGCCTGTTTTAAGATCAGCCATTTGCTCAGCATTACCATGATCGGCTGTTATTAGTGCTTCACCACCAAACTCTTCAAGTGCATCAACAACACGTCCGATACAGCTATCTACAGCTTCACAAGCTTTAACAGCAGCTTCAAATACACCAGAGTGACCAACCATATCGCCGTTAGGGTAGTTACAAATAATAGCATCGTATTTACCGCTTTTAATTGCTGCTACTAGTTTGTCGGTTAGCATTTCTGAGTTCATTTCAGGTTGTAAGTCGTAGGTTGCAACTTGCGGCGAAGGAATTAGCTCGCGTGTTTCGCCTTTAAATTCACTTTCGCGCCCGCCACTAAAGAAAAACGTAACGTGTGCGTATTTTTCGGTTTCTGAAATGCGAAGCTGTGTTTTGTTATTTTTTTCAAACCACTCACCAAGTACGTTTACTAACGGTGTTGAACCAAAGGCAATAGGTGCATCTATATCGGCTGCATACTCTGTCATCATTACAAATGCACTAAGCTCTGGCGTTCTTTTTCTTGCGAATCCATCAAAATCAGGCTCAACAAAAGCGCGAGTAATTTCGCGGGCTCTATCTGCTCTAAAGTTGGCAAAAATTAGAGTGTCGCCATCGTTTATTGAAGCAGGAGCGGCGCCTGTTGGTGTAATGGTTGTAGCGGCCACAAATTCGTCGTTTTCGTCGCGTTCGTACGCTGCATTAAGTGCCTCTAAGCCGTTATCAAAATTAAAGTCACCTTCAGCTAATGCAATTACGTTGTAAGCTTTTTCTACGCGGTTCCAACGGTTGTCTCTGTCCATTGCGTAGTAGCGGCCAATAAGTGACGCCAAACGACCGCATTTAAGTTCGCTAAATAACGCTTCAATACGTTCGATTGACGCTTTAGCACTACGTGGAGGTGTATCGCGGCCATCTAAAAAGCCATGAAAGTAAACTTCTTTAGCGCCACGTTTTGCAGCAAGTTTTATGCTAGCAACTATGTGGTCTTCATGGCTATGCACACCACCTGGGCTTAAAAGACCCATTATGTGAACTGCTTTTCCTGCACTTACCGCTTTATCTATGTTTTCAACTAAGGCTGGGGTTGAATCAAATTCGCCATCGTTAATTGCTTTAGTGATACGGGTAAAATCTTGATAAACAATGCGACCAGCACCTAAGTTCACATGGCCAACTTCTGAGTTACCCATTTGACCATCAGGAAGACCAACATCTAAACCCGAAGCTGATATTAATGTGTGTGGCCGTGTGGCCCATAAATTGTCTAATACCGGTGTGTTAGCTGCAAGAATAGCATTACTTTGCGTATCTTCGCGGTATCCCCAACCGTCTAAAATCATTAATACCAGTGGTTTTTTATGCTCTGTCATAATAGCTCCTGAAAATTAGTATCTGTTGATGGATACTGTGCACCTAAAAGGTTTATTAGCGTGGTTTTAGCATACCGTGTTTTTAAGCTAGGATCAGCATTGAAAACAAGATATTAAATTTTTTCACTTATACCTCATTGACTAACCTGAACTCTGCTTGAGATAGATTTATTATCCAGAGTTCTTGTTAACTATATATGGGGGGCTTTATCGTTTTTTAAACGTCTCTAAGTGCTCCTAAACTCGCATTTTAGGTTGGTTTGGGTATACTTGCGTGGCTAAAGTACAAAATCCTTAAAATATTAGGGCGTGTTGCACTTTGGTGGTTGAATTTGCAGCAGTATGTTTGGTTTTTAGGCAAGGCAGAGCCTATGAAGTGTGGTTACTCCCCATAAATAGGCGATAACGTAGCATAAATACCAAACATACGCTGCCCGTTGGGTTCTTTCTAGGGACTATTACCTCTTTGTTGCTCGGTTTTTACTTAGCCCACTAGGTTACAAATCTCGCGCCGCGATTTAATCGCCCCTAGATTGAACAAATTTCAATCCACAAAGGCCAACACGCCCTAGGTTTAAAACATAATTTCATAGTGGAAGTAGAATGGATCAATATATTGAATTTATTACAAATCATCCCATTTTAAGCCTTGCTTGGGTTGGTATTGTTTTCCTTATTGTTAGTGGCTGGATAAAGAGTAAGCTTTCAGCTGTTCGTCAAATAAATCCTCAGCAGCTTACGTTACTTATTAACCGTGATGACGGTCAAGTAATCGATATACGTGCGCAAAAAGAGTTTAATGCAGGGCGTATTTCTGGTGCTGAGCACTTAAGCCCAGAGAATGCGAAAAAATCTGACTTTTCAAGCCTTGAAAAGTACAAGACTAAACCCATTATAGTTGTATGTACTACAGGTATGACTGCCCAAGGTACTGCAGCCGCTATGAGTAAAGCTGGTTTTGAACGAGTTTACTTATTAGCAGGTGGCATGGGTGCGTGGCAATCTGCCAGCTTACCAACTACAACAGGTCGCTAATCAGTTTAGCTAGGCCGATAGAGGATTTATTATGAGTAATGTTGTTTTATACACCAAGGCGTATTGTCCATTTTGTCAGCGTGCTCTTTCGCTTTTAAACAGCAAAGGCGTTGAATACACAAATTATGATATTGGTGTACAGCCTGAGCTACGCGATGAAATGATTGCCAAAGCAGGTGGTGCAAGCACAGTACCGCAAATTTTTATTAATGATGAACATATCGGTGGCTGCGACGACATGATGGCTATTGAAGCGCAAGGTAAACTTGACGCTAAGCTAAACGCTTAATTTAATTATAATAACGAACAAGTTAGGAATAACAATGAACGAAGAAAATCAAAACGTAGCAGCTGCACAAGACGGCGCACAATTTACTATTCAACGTATTTACACTAAAGATGTATCGTTTGAAACGCCAAACTCTCCGGCCATTTTTCAAAAAGAATGGACGCCAGAAGTTAAGCTAGACCTAGATACACGCTCTAATAAACTAGACGAAGGTGTATTTGAAGTTGTTTTAGCGCTAACTGTAACCGCTTCTCTTGGTGAAGAAACTGCGTTCTTATGTGAAATTCAACAAGCAGGTATTTTTACTATTGCTGAAGTTGAAGAAGTGCAACTTGCGCACATGCTAGGTGCATTTTGTCCTAACGTGTTGTTCCCATATGCACGTGAAGCTGTTTCAAACCTTGTTAACCGTGGTACTTTCCCACAGCTTAACCTTGCGCCAGTTAATTTTGATGCGTTATTTGCACAATACATGCAACAACGTACTGCGCAAGCTGACCAGGCTTCAGCAGACGCATAACTTATGAGTACAGCAACTACAGCTGTTACTGTATTAGGGGCGGGGTCTTACGGCACCGCCCTTGCTATTTGTTTAGCCCGAAATGGTCACCACGTGACACTTTGGGGACGAAATAGCGACGACGTTGCCACGCTTGCAGCTGAGCGGAAAAATCAACGTTACTTACCTGATGCTCCTTTTCCAGATACTCTTACTCTTGAAGCTAACTTACAACATGCCGTTGCTAGCAGCGCTATTGTACTTGTTGTTGTGCCAAGCCATGCTTTTGGCGACACACTTGCGCAGATTAAACCTGCATTGCAAGACGGTGCTAAAGTAGCGTGGGCAACTAAAGGGCTTGAGCCTAATACTGGACGTTTGTTACAAGAAGTGGCTTTGCAAGAATTAGGTGATGATATTCCACTTGCGGTACTGTCGGGTCCTACGTTTGCAAAAGAAATGGCGATGGGCTCACCTACAGCTATTTCAGTGTCTTCTACGTCGCCTGAATTTGCTCAGCAGCTCGCTGATTTACTTCATTGTGGTCGCTCATTCCGTGTGTATAACAATGATGATTTTATTGGTATACAGCTCGGTGGTGCGGTTAAGAATGTAATTGCCATTGGTGCCGGTATTTCGGACGGTGTTGGTTTTGGCGCTAATGCGCGTACCGCACTTATCACCCGAGGCCTTGCAGAGCTTACTCGTTTAGGTTGCGCTCTTGGTGCTAAGCCAGAAACCTTCATGGGGATGGCAGGCCTTGGCGATTTAATACTAACGTGTACAGATAACCAATCACGTAATCGTCGATTTGGTTTAGCGTTAGGTAAAGGCGAAAGCGTTGATGCTGCTATTGAATCAATTGGTCAAGTAGTTGAAGGCTTTAGAAATACCAAAGAAGTGTATTTATTAGCGCAGCGTAGCGGTGTAGAAATGCCGATTACCGAGCAAATTTATAAAGTGCTTTATGAAAATAAAGATATGAAAGAAGCTGCAATGGCGCTATTAGGCCGAGAGCAACGTTCTGAATAATTTTATAAGCGTTTATAAAACTAAAAAACCGACGTTATGTCGGTTTTTTGTTGTTTAGCTCAAAGCTATTTACTGCGCGTTAGGAAAACCCAACTGGCGCCACGACTCGTAGACAAACACAGCTACTGCGTTTGATAAGTTCATGCTTCGGCTATTGGCTTGCATAGGAATACGCACACGCTGCTCTTTTGGCAGTGCTTGGATCATATCGTCAGGCAAGCCGCGAGTCTCTGGGCCAAATACCAAGCAGTCACCCGCTTCGTAACTTGCTTCATGGTGAAACTGACTACCTTTGGTTGTACATGCATATATTTTTTTTGGTTTACATTTTTCAAGGTAATCTTCAAATGAGGCATGGCGTTGAACATGACTAAATTCATGATAATCAAGTCCTGCACGTTTCACGCGCTTATCGTCCCACTCAAAACCTAGCGGCTCAATTAAATGTAATGCATAGCCGGTATTGGCACATAGGCGAATAATATTACCAGTGTTAGGCGGTATTTCAGGTTGGTATAAAACAATATCCAGCATAATGAGCCTTATAAAATAATCTGTAGTTTGACGAAGGGCAGTATACACGAAACCTTTTAAAAAAATGATATACTCACACTATTGAATACTCCTAATTATCGGATTAAAACGTGCATAACCGTAGCTACGAATTTTGGGTTAAAACTTCAAGCATTGTTACCATGGTAATGGTTAGTTTAATGATTGGCGCAAAAACATGGGCATGGCTGGCTTCTGGCTCGGCTTCAATGCTTGGCTCGTTAACTGATTCGTTAATGGATATAACAGCCACCGCCATGAGTTTTTTAGTGCTAGGTTACGCACTGCGCCCAGCAGATGATGACCATAGATTTGGACACGGTAAAGCTGAAGCACTTGCTGGACTTGGGCAAGCCGCGTTTATTGCAGGCTCAGGTTGCCTACTTGCTTTTCATGGTATTGAGCGATTATTTAACCCTATACAGTTAAGCCATTCTTTATTAGGTGTGTGGGTAAGTATTTTTGCTATTGCGTGTACGTTGGTCATTGTATTTGTACAAAACAAGGTGGTTAAATACACCGATTCAATTGCTATAAAAGCCGACTCAGTACATTACAAAGGTGATTTAATATTAAATGCCGCTGTGCTATTAGCTATTTTGTTAGCTTATTATGGTGTGTTGTATGCAGATCCTGTTTTTGCGATAGGTGTAGCGGGTTACTTACTTTATAACAGCTGGGATATTGCTCGCGATAGTGCCGATCATTTAATGGATAAAGAACTGCCAGATGATGAAAAGCAAAGCATATTTGATATAGCCAGAGCCCATGCTGATGTACATGGTGTGCATGATATTCGTACGCGCCAAGGCGGAAAAGTTAAGTTTATCCAAATGCACTTAGAGCTTGATGATCATTTAAGTTTGATTCGCGCACATAATGTGGCTGATGAAGTAGAGGCAATGCTTAGCGAACGTTTTGAGTCTGAGGTAGATATACTGATCCACCTCGACCCTTTGTCGGTACTTGTTAAGCCGTCACCGACTCACAAAACTGATACAAGCTTTTAAGCAATGGCTGGCGTATTTCATCACGTTCAAAAAACAGCTCGTGTTTAGCGCCTTCAAAGCTTTTAAGTACAGTGTTTACGTGCCTGTTTGCTAATTTATATTGGGCATTGTTATCAACCACTTCGTCGTTTTGTGCACTGGCAATATAAAGTGGAATAGTCACACTTAAGTTATCCACCGAAGTTATAAATGCAAACGTCGCATTTAGCCAGCCGTAAGTAACACCGCCGAGCTGTAGTAATGGCTCTTCTTGATATGTTTGCCTAAATAGCTCGTAACGCACTGGGCTGCTGGTTAATACATTTGTAGCAAACTCATCGGGTATGTAATCGGTTTGCCCTAGTGCGTAATTGTCTTTTTGACCCAAAAGGGTTGCAGTACTTGCTATTAATTTAGCTAAAGGCTTTGGTGTATTTTTTGTATAAATATCAAGCATAGGCGCTGATAAAAACGCGCCACTAAAATTGTGTTCGAAATGCGCAAGATAGTCAAATGCTATGGCGCCGCCCATTGAATGACTCACTAACACCTTTTTACCTTGCCAATGAGTATCCACTATTTGTGTATTAAATAAGTTTAGGTCTGCGCTGTAATCTTTAAATTGATTAACATGGCCTTTGTGCTTATTTAGTAGGTGGCGATAAGAGCGGCCTTGTCCTTGGTGATCGGCTATGAATATGGCAAAATTATTGTTATACAGCTCCCATAACAACTCTTTATATTTATCTAACCCTTCAAGGCGCCCAGAGCTTATTACAATGGCATTTTTGGCTTTATCTGGTATGGCATAAGCATAAAATAATTGCCCGTTAGGTGTATCTAAATAAGCTTTAATTAGCGTGTTTTTATAAAAGTTATTAATTGTTATTTGATTACTCTTAAGCTCACGCTCACTACTATAAAACATGCTTTACTCTTTTATTAATGGCAAGGTTATATTAGCACACAAGCCACCTTGTTCTTTATTTGATAATACTAAACTGCCGCCATGCGCAGTAATAGCATTTTTAGCAATCGCCAGACCTAACCCCGTGCCACCACTTACGCGATCCCGCGCATCTGACTGTCTAAAAAAGGGCTCGCAAAGCTTGCTCAGTTGATCATCTGGCACACCAGAGCCATCGTCACATATTTCTATATAAATGGCATCAGCATGCTTTAGAGTAATGCTAATTGTATTATTTGCGTATTTAATAGCGTTGCGCAATAGGTTTTCAAGCGCACTGGCAATAAGGCCTTCGTCGCAATTAATATTTACGTCTACAGCGCCCACTATATTTAGCTGCTTATTATTTTGTTTTGCTTCAAACTGCGCATCATTAATAACGTGATCTACAATTATTTGTAATGATTGTTTTTGCAGTGAAAGCGCTTGGCTTTTTGCTTCTAAGCGAGAAACTTGTAGCACGTCGGCAATCATCTTATCGAGTTGGTTTGCTTCTTTTTCTATGCGTAATAAATACGATTGGCTAGCGTCGTTAGCTTGCATTTGTGCAAGTCCGGTAGCCATTTTTAAACGTGTAAGAGGCGATCGTAATTCATGTGATATGTCGGCTAATAAGCGTTTTTGTGAGCTGATTAAAAGCTCTAACTGATTAGCCATGCTGTTAAAATCTCGCCCTAGTATTCCTAGCTCATCTTTTCGGTTTACAGAAATCTCGGCTCTTGCGCTTAGGTTACCCGCTGATAGTTTAATTGCCGCTTTTTTAAGGCTATTTATAGGGGCTATTAAGTTACGGCTAAATACAAAGCTTAAAATGAGAGATGCAACAATTGCGATGACTATTTTCATCCAATTAGGCATAAGCTTAAAGCGCATTATTAGCGGTGGTTGATGGTTAATATCTATTTCGTAAAGATAAAAACTCCCTTCAGGCACGTTTATATTAACAGGGCCGAAGGCTTGATATTTTTCAGTGAAAATAATTTGCGGTGACATATTTTGAGTGAAGTTTAATAAACTTAAATCGATGCTCTCTGGCACCTCTTTACTACTAAGAGAGTCCTCGCTTTGGGCTGCGCTTAAGTATAAAAGTTTACGCTTTGATAGGCGAGGGTGTACTAATACTTCACTTAGGCTGCGCTTATGTTTAATGGCAGTACGCTCAATACTTTTGGCGGTGTATATTAGGTTTTTTTTCATAGGGCCATAAAGTGGCTCGTTAGATACCGCATTAATAGCGGTTATATTACTTAAAAATATAAGCGCTGCTACGGTGCCGATTATAGTTAACCAAAACCAAATAAATACTTTAAAAAACAGGTAGTGCCCAGGGTGTTTTAACCAAGCAAAGTAAGTGCTTTTATTCGCCTTGGATAAAGACATAACCCGTACCTCGCATTGTTTTAATTCGCTCACCTGAAATATGCTCAGCTATTTTTTTACGGATATTACTTACATGCATATCGATAGAGCGATCAAAAGAAGCTAAACGCCTGCCTAGTACTTCTTCGCTAATTTGCTCTTTACTAACCACTTCGCCTGCATTTTTACACAATAGCGTGAGTATTTCGTACTCTGTACCAGTAAGAGTCAGTGTAGAGCCGTCGATTGAGGCCTCTCGCGCAGCAAGGTTAACAGTAATACCATTAACGAGTAACTTACTCGTTGTAGCTGCATTTAAGCTATTAATGTGCTCTATACGGCGTGTTATTGCTTTTACGCGGGCTAGTAATTCACGATGATTAAAAGGCTTTGGTATGTAATCGTCAGCGCCTAGCTCTAGACCAAAAATACGGTCAAAGTCTTCACCTTTTGCAGTAAGCATTATCACCGGTGTGAGTTTTGTTTGCCTAAGTTGTTTAAGCACTTCAAAACCATCAAGCGTTGGTAACATTACATCTAGCAATATAAGGGCGTAGTCATTTGCTTGTGCTAGTTTAAGGCCTTGCTCACCGTCGTGTACGCTTTGTATTTCAAACCCTTGGGCAGTTAAATACTCACTTAATAGCTCGCAAAGGCCAGTGTCGTCATCAATCATTAATAGTTTCATTTACAAACCCTTAGAGTTGTTTATAGCGTTATTTTACCCGCTAAATAGTGCAAAGGTGAATCTTTACACAACCTTTACACTGCTTTGCGTTACTTTGCATTGAGTTAGGTATAGTTAACTCACTGG
This sequence comes from Pseudoalteromonas sp. NZS71_1, assembly GCF_015864305.1. Lineage (NCBI taxonomy): Bacteria > Pseudomonadati > Pseudomonadota > Gammaproteobacteria > Alteromonadales > Pseudoalteromonadaceae > Pseudoalteromonas > Pseudoalteromonas sp. NZS71_1. Next base: position 148,994 of record NZ_JADYXM010000005.1, read on the forward strand.
CTTAGCAGCCACAACCAACCCAATATTAAGGTAATGATTATGACTAAATTAAATACACTTTCAAAATTAGTACTTATCTGTGGCTTAGCAACAGCAACGCTTGGTGCTGGTAGCGTATTAGCTAAAGGCGACGGACATAAACAAGGCCATTCTCAAGCTCGCTTTTTACTTTCTGAGCGCGGCGTTGAAAAATTAAGCTTAACAGATGAGCAGCAAACTAAGCTAAAAGCTATTTTTGAAGCGCAAAAAACACAGATGAAAGCGTTGCGTGGCGACGATAAAGAAGCCCGTAAAGCGATGCGTGAAGCGCACAAAGCTAAAATGGATGCGTTACTTTCGGCGGCAACATTTGACGAAAATGCAGCAAAAGAGCTATTAAATGAACGCCGCGAAAAAGGTGAGCAATTTGGTTTAATTAAACTAAAAACGCAGCATCAAGTAATGCAAGTACTTAACGCTGAGCAAAAAGAGAAATTTGCTAAAATGCAAAAGCGTATGAATAAAAAGCACCGTAAACAAAAAAGTTAATTATACTTTTTGTAAATACTAAAAAACCAGCTTAATGCTGGTTTTCGTATTTAGGGCATAATGAAGATAAATTACTTAAAAAAGTCATCTTCATTTTTAGCCAGCATAGCTTCAATATCTTCAATCATGTCTTGGCTAAACTCTTCTGCGGACGTGATTGGTGCAGAAATTCTGTTATTTTCAAACGACCATTCACCTAAATCAATTAGCTGACAGCGTTTTGAGCAAAAAGGACGAAATGGGCTTTGCTCTGACCATTCAACTTTAGTTTTACAGGTTGGGCAGTTTACAATAGTAGGCATAATTTACTCTTTACAATCTTTTTCTGCATTTTACATTACTTAGATATGAGTCTCTAGGTATAAGTAAGGCTCTGAATTTAGTGTTCAGAACCTTGTAGCTTTTACTATGGACCTTTAAAAATTAGTCACACGATTAATTTCACCAAGGGATGTAAGGCCATCGGCTGCTTTGCGTAAACCAGATAAACGTAAATTATTAAATCCGGCTTTAAGTGAAACGTCAGCTATTTCAAGCGAGTTACCACCGCGCATAATAATTTGGGCAATTTCAGGGGTAATTTGCATTACTTCGTAAATACCCACTCGGCCTTTATAACCATCGGTACAGCTATCACACCCTTTAGGCGTATATAACGTCATTTCTTCAATTTGCTTGGCGCTAAATCCTTGGCGAGCCAGTTCTTCACTCGGAAGTTGTTCTGGCGTTTTACATTTAGGGCACAAACGACGTGCTAAACGCTGGGCTATAATTAAGCTGATCGAACTTGCTACGTTATAAGCCGGCACACCCATATTTAATAAACGGGTGATTGTTTCCGGCGCTGAGTTTGTATGCAATGTTGATAAAACCAAGTGACCTGTTTGCGCCGCTTTTATTGATATTTCTGCGGTTTCTAAGTCACGTATTTCACCTACCATAACTACATCAGGATCTTGACGTAAAAATGCACGCAGTGCATTGGCAAAAGTCATATCGGCTTTAATATTAATTTGTACTTGGTTTACACCTTCAAGGTTAATCTCAACCGGATCTTCCGCAGTACTAATATTACGCTCTGGCTGGTTTAATATATTTAAACCTGTGTATAGCGATACTGTTTTACCAGAACCCGTTGGCCCTGTTACCAATATCATCCCTTGAGGCTGGGCAAGCGCATCCATATAGAGCTTTTTCTGCTCAGGCTCATAGCCTAATACATCAATGCCTAACATAGCGCTTGATGAATCAAGGATACGCATTACTATTTTTTCGCCCCACAAGGTAGGCATGGTACTTACACGAAAGTCGATACTTTTGCGTTCAGTAATTTTTAGTTTTATACGACCATCTTGTGGTTTGCGTTTTTCGGCAATATCGAGTCGCGACATTACTTTAATACGCGCAGAAAGCTTGGTTGCTAATGTATTAGGTGGGCTTGCCACTTCATGCAAAATGCCGTCAATACGAAAACGAATACGGTACTTGTGCTCATACGGTTCAAAGTGTAAATCAGAGGCGCCTTTTTTAATGGCATCCATTAAAATTTTGTTGATGTAAACGATGATAGGCGCATCATCTTTATCGTCATCTTGTGATGCTGTATCTCTTTGGCTTTCTGAATCTAAATCAGCAAATTCCTGAAATTCGTCATCAGTTAGATTTAAGCTACCAGTGGCATCTAACAACTGCTCAATTTTGTTATCGAGTTGAATATAATCAACAACAACAATTTCGCATGAAAGACCGGTACTAAACTCAAAGTTTTCGAATGCGCCGTAATCTGTTGGGTCTGATGCTGCTATATAAACTTTTCGATCTTTTTGAACAAGCGGCAAAATGTGATGTTTACGTATGAGTTTTTCTTTTACGAGATCGGCCGGGATTCTTGTAGGATCAAAATCTTTTAAATCAAAATAAGGTACGCGAAACAAATCAATACATTGTTCAGCTAAATCTTTACTATCGATTTTTCCACATTTAGAAATAAGCTCAGCTGTTGAGGCAAATTCATTTTGTTTGTTTTTAACCGTGTCGGCATCAATGCGGCCAAGGGTTATAAATTTTCTCAATAACGGTGAGTTAATATTCATTGCGCACCTGTTTTATTCCTTCAATAGTTAGCAATTTATCAGAAAAAAGAAGGTGATTACATCACCTTTCATTCTTTGTTGTGATTTTACTAACTAAAATACGAGTTTGTGTGAGTTAGGACAGTGTTAATGTGAGTTAGTTTTGTTGTGTAATGCATATTGTAGGTACTTTTTATGAAGATCAACAAGTTCTATATGCACTAGGTTTAAACTACGGTCGTTATTTAAAATATCATCCGCTTTTTGCTGCTTATCGGCACGTGACATTTGCGAGGCAATAATACTTTTAACTTGCTTAATACTTGTGCTGTCGCGTTTTGCTGTACGCGCTATCTGTACTGAGGTTGGTACATCAATAAGTAAGGTATGGTCGCAATATTTATCAAGGTTGTTTTCAAACAATAAAGGCGCTACTAAAACAACATAAGGGCTAGTTGCATTATTTAAATCGTTTAGTGTTTTTATCCGTATAAGAGGGTGCAGCAACGCATTAAGCCATTCTTTGTCATTGTTGTTAGTAAATATTTTTGCACGAAGCTCTGCTCTATTTAATGTGCCGTCGGGCAATAAAATATGTTCACCAAAGTGTTGGGTAATCGCTTTTAGCCCTTTGCTATTTGGGAGTACTACTTCGCGCGCAATTATATCGGCATCAACAATTGTAATACCAAGATCTTCAAACATATTGCTTACGGCTGTTTTACCACAGCCAATACCACCTGTTAAACCTAATACCCAGCTGTTTACTTTAGCTATTTGTTCACTCATTTTAATAACCAATTAAATTAAAATAAGCGCCTTGAATTTGGTTGCCCCAAAGCATTGTAATCCAGCCAGCTATCGCTAAATAAGGCCCAAAAGGGATAGGGGTCGCTTTGTCTTTACCTTGTATGCTCAGCAGTGCAATACCTATAATGGCACCCACTACGCTCGAAAGCAGAATAATAGTAAGTAATGACTGCCAGCCAAGCAAAGCACCAAATACAGCAAGCAATTTAAAGTCGCCATAACCCATGCCTTCTTTACCGGTTAATAACTTAAATAGCCAAAACACACTCCATAAGCTTAAATAACCGCAAGCAGCACCAATAATGGCATCGGTTGGTGTAATTGTGTAACCCATAACAGAGGCAATAAGTGCAAGCCATACCAGCGGAAGTGTAAGTTGATCTGGCAGCAGCATGTGGTCAATATCAATAAAGGTCAGTGCTACCAATATCCACGTTACAAAAATATATAAAAGGGCTTGCTCGGTCGCACCAAAACTATAGGCAACAATTAAACTTAATAGGGCAGTAATTAGCTCTACAGCAGGGTATCGAGCAGAAATAGGGTTACTGCAACTTGCGCATTTACCTTTAAGTATTAACCAACTAATAATAGGAATATTCTGCCAAGGCTTAATGGCAGTTTTACATTTAGGGCAGGTAGAATTGGGTTTTACTAAGTTAAAAGGCTCATTGATATTGGCTTGTTTAGATTTATTAGCTGTAAGTTCATCTTCTAGCAGTAGTCTGCATTCGCTTTGCCACTCACGTTGCATCATCAGCGGTAAGCGATAAATAACTACATTTAAAAAACTACCAATACATAAACTAATTAAGCCAACGGTTATTAAATAAAACCACAATTGGCTTTGCATTACTTCTATAATACTTTGCATTTATTTACCTAAAACTAAAATATTTCAATAATACAATTAGGAGGACGCGATATAAAATCGCTGCTACATGTGCTTCCCTCTAAAATCGCAAGGTTTCTTATATTTTTTAAAGAAATTAAATAACAGCGCCAAGTTGGAAAATAGGTAAATACATCGCGATAATTAAGCCACCAATAAGCACACCTAGCACAGCCATAATAAGTGGCTCTAGTAGGCTAGAAAGGCCATCTACAGCATCATCAACTTCCTGCTCGTATATAGTAGCCACTTTTGCGAGCATGCCATCAAGGGAGCCTGACTCCTCACCAATAGCGACCATTTGTATTACCATATCAGGGAATATTTTTGAGTTACGCATAGCCCAGTTCATCTGATTACCTGAACTAACCTCAACTTTTATATCTAAAATAGCATATCGGTACACTGCATTACCGGAAGCCCCAGCAGCAGAATCAAGCGCATCAACAAGCGGCACACCTGCAGCAAACGTGGTCGAAAGTGTACGAGCATAACGAGCAACAGCTGCTTTATTTAAAATCATACCGATAACAGGGAGTTTAAGTATTAATCGATCAGTTGCATCTCTTAATTTTTGGCTTTTCAGCAGTGCTTCTTTATAGCCATAACCAAACGCAGCAATAATTAATGCAATTACCCACCAATATTCTTGCATGAATTCAGATATTGCAATCACGAGTAGAGTAAATGCAGGTAATTCAGCTCCAAAACCCGCAAAAATATCTTGGAATTGTGGAACAACAAAAATTAATAATATGGATGTAACAATTAGTGCTATGACTAGTACAGCTATAGGGTAGAACATTGCTTTTTTAATTTTCGATTTTAAAGCTTCTGATTTTTCTTTATATAAAGCGACACGATCAAATATTTTATCAAGTGCGCCTGATTGCTCGCCAGAGGCAACTAAGTCACAGTATAAATCATCAAAATAACGAGGATGTTTTCTAAGCGCTGTAGATAAAGGTTGGCCTGCTTTTACTTCATCAGCAATAGTTTCCATTAATTTACCGAGACTTTTATTTGTTGCTCCAGTACCAATCATTTCTATTGATTGGATTAATGGCACGCCAGCCATGAGCATAGTTGCAATTTGCCTTGTGACCATTGCAATATCTTTGGGGGTTATTTTTTGAAGGCGAGTTCCAAAAAGAGGTTTAGGTTTCCGTTTTACTTTTGATGGTGTAATACCTTGTTTTCTAAGTTGAGCTTTTACAAGAGCAATACTATTTCCTGTAAGCTCGCCTTCAAGTTTTTTGCCTCTTGCACTTACTCCAACCCATACAAAGGTATCTTGCCCTTTTTTTTCTTGTTGTTTAGCCATTATGATCCTGAATATAAGTATGAGGTATAAGATTTAATCGAATAATATATAATAGCTACAAAGTTGAACTTAAACAATTGATGCAGCTACTTTTAGTACTAAATAAATTACGGAGAATTTAAAGTGTTTTCTAAAAATATTAATAAAAAATTAAAGTGGTCAGGTATACACTTTATTACAGGCGTTATTTTATTATGCTTACTTGGATTATTTATTATAAATGTTTGGTTTGATAATGGGCGTTATTTATTAACTGATTTATTTGGTTTAGCTGTAATCATTTTATCATTAGACTTAATTCTAGGGCCTTTATTGAGTTTATGGTTACTTTCACCAATTAAATCATTTAAAGAAAATGTAATTAATATTAGCGTCATTTTGCTACTTCAGTTTAGCTCTTTAGCCTATGGAGTGTTGCAAATAGACAGCCAAAGGCTCGCGTACATCATAAAATGGCAAGGTTCTTACTTTGCTGTTACTAAAAGCGATTCAAGGAAAGGTAATAACCAAGAGCAATTTTATACATTTAAAGAACCTGCAGTTGGAAGTGAGCTGAGAGCTAGTTATGAAAGTCTAATCAAGAGCTCAATTTCGCCAATTGAAATGTTTGAGTTTTTTGAAAAATCAAGTTTTGAAAAAGAGTGCGGAACAATATGTGGGGTCATTACAAAAAAAGGTGTTGTAAATGTAACAAAAGAAACCAATGAATTAGTCTTTAACAAGTCCCTTCACTAATACAAGTACTAAGAGGCGATAGCTCCCATAACAACTGATTGGAATTTATCGTTGCAGTCATAATATAAGTATCTCCTGAGTTTGATATCGACGCTTCGCTAGCCGCAGTAGACTTTATTTGATAATTACCAGATGAGTTAGATATTTCAATGTCAGATATGTAGCTAGGTGCTATAAAGTCAGATTTTTTAGAGCTTGTTTTTTCAAAAGAATCGCATTCATTAAGAGCATGCTTAATGTAAAAGCAAATTTCTACTTGGCGCTGAAGTGCGTTAGAAGCAAGAACAACCTCGGTAAACTTAGAACGTTTAAAGTGATTGTTATAAGCAGGTAGAGCTAATGATATCAATATCCCCATTATAGCGATAACTATCATCAGCTCTATTAAAGAGAAGCCGTTGGCTTTTCTCATATTTAAAACTTAATTAACAAAGACCAGCAGCGACACAATCACCAGTTTGAGCCCATGTTAAAGTTCCACCTGCTACAGTAGGTGTTAAAATAAACGTTTTACTGTCAACACTAGCCGCACCTGTTCCTGTAACAACAGCATCACCTGTAATTGTAACACTATTAACATGCGTACCTGAAGCTGCACCAGTTAAGTCGGCGCCAACTAACGCATCTGTTTTACAATTATCTAGCACACCAGCTCCACGTGTTTGAAAACACACATCCACTAGACCCTTAACAGAAGAAGTAGCAAGTACAACTTCAGAAAAACGAGCCTTTTTAGTATATGTTTGATATTGCGGTAAAGCGATTGCCGCAAGAATACCGATGATTGCGATAACAATCATTAATTCAATTAGGGTGAAACCCTGTTGTTTTTGAGTCATTGTTTTCATGTTTCCTCTCCTAAAGGATAGATTTTTGTAACTTAAATCACTTAAGCGGCAAATGCCTCACTTAATTTAACTGATTTACTTTACAGTTTTACTTAAAATTAATTTTATTACACTTTAGCTTTAGAGTATGAAACACAAAAGCCGTATGTGAATTCATTATGTTTAGTACTAACTATAAAAGTTTACTAAGTGCACTACATGTTGTAGCAACAAATAGTATAGGCATAAAGTAAGTAGTTTAGTTGCTTTAGTTTTTAATTATGTCTTTAAAAACTAAAGGTACTAGTTATTTATGACTACCTTTTAAAATAAAATAGTACAACAGAATTAGTCTACCATTTTATTTTAGTATTTAGCACGTATCTTCTTATAAAAAAGCGATTTTATTTAACAAAATGTTACAAAGTAAGCCTTTCGGGTTATTTAATGCTTTTTTACTTAACTTGTCAATCGATTAGGGGTATTAATTGGCAGTTGTTGCTTTAAAATCGTTCAAAACGCATCGATAAATCGATTGATTGTAAGTTTTTTGTTAACGCTCCGCTTGATATAAAATCGACGCCGGCTTGTGAATAAGTTTTGAGCGTTTCTAGGGTCATATTGCCTGAAACCTCTAATTTTGCACGTTTGTTGGTTAAAATTACAGCTTGCTTAATTTGCTCTACGCTAAAGTTGTCTAGCATAATTATGTCGGCGCCAGCTTCAATTGCTTGCTTAAGTTCAGGGAGTGATTCTACTTCGACTTCGACAGGTTTGTTTGGGTGGTTTTGTTTAGCTTGAGCTACTGCTTTGTTTATTGTGCCACAAGCCGCTATGTGATTTTCTTTAATTAAAAAAGCGTCAAATAATCCAATACGATGGTTTGCACCCCCGCCACATTTTACTGCGTATTTTTGAAGAGCGCGCAGACCAGGTATGGTTTTGCGTGTATCGAGTAGTTGCGTAGTTGTACCACTTAACTCTTTTACGTAATGCGCTGTAGTAGTTGCTGTACCCGATAAGGTTTGCACAAAGTTAAGGGCAGTTCGTTCGGCAGTTAATATTGAACGAGCCGAGCCAATAGCGGTAAATAATGTGCTGTTTGCTTTAACTGCGTCGCCATCATTTATGAGTACATTAACCTTAACGCTTGGGTCTACTTGTTTGAATACTTCAAGGATGATGTCTTTTCCGCAAAAAATGCAGTCTTCGCGGGTGATTACTTTTGCGTTGGCTTGCTCGCTCTGAGGGATAAGCTGCGCGGTAATATCTCCGTCTTGAGCTGTTTGATAATTTAGATCTTCGTCGAGTGCAAGAGTGACAAGTTGGCTAACTAAAGAGTGCGGGATATACATAATAAAAGCTCATAAGCGTTAATAAATTAAGCAAATTTTACTATGTTTATAAAAGAAAGAGAAGCGATTGCCTTTTAGCTAATATAAAGATAAGCGCTTGTAGTAAATTCGCACCTACGTATGGGTTTGAATTATTTGTAGGTGAGGTTTTATGCCTCGCTTTTAATTTCAACAGTTACGTTACACGAGCGGATGTAAATTCGCACCTACGTGTGGGTTTGAATTATCTGTAGGTGAGGTTTTATACCTCGCTTTTAATTTCAAAAGTTATGTTACATGAGCGGATGTAAATTCGCACCTACGTGTGGGTTTGAATTATTTGTAGGTGAGGTTTTATACCTCGCTTGTTACTATCATTTTTTTAATAAATCCATTAGCATCAGCGATATGTATATCTTGATATTTATATAATAAACGTATCATGAAAATAAATTTAGACGGTGTTTTAAGTACGGTGGCGCAGCGGCCTTGTTCGCATTTTGATGAGCGCCCTGATGAGGCTGATATTTCTTTATTGGTGATTCACAATATATCATTGCCAGCAGGGCAGTTTGGTACACCTTTTGTTGATGAGTTATTTATGGGTAGCATTGATTGCAATGCTCATCCGAGTTTTAGTGACTTAAAGAATTTACGTGTATCGGCCCATTGCTTTGTAAAGCGCACCGGTGAGGTTATACAATACGTGCCTTTTGAAAAGCGCGCTTGGCATGCAGGGCAATCCGAGTTTGAGGGGGTACCTGCTTGTAATAACTTTAGCATTGGCATTGAGCTTGAAGGTACCGACACTGCTCCATATTCTTTAGCACAGTACAAAACATTAACTATTATTAGTAAATCTATAATGCAACGCTATCCAAAAATTACCCCTTCGCGTATTGTTGGGCATTGCGATATTGCCCCTGGGCGTAAAACAGATCCTGGCAGTAGCTTTAATTGGCCATTGTTTTTTAATATGCTTGAACAACTAAGTTAAGAGAGTAATTCCCATGATTTTAGTTTCTATAATAATTGCATTAATACTAGAGCGCTTAGGCGCTCGGTCTAATTACTGGCAGATAAGTTATTACGCAAATGGTTATTTAAATCGCTCTAATAAATTACTTGGTGATAAGGGCTTATTTAGCTCAGCACCGGGCTTTTTAATTTGGCTTTTGCTTCCGGTGATTGCGATGGCACTAATTTATTGTTTATCTGATTTTGTTTTGTGGCAGTTGGGCATTAATATCGCGGTGCTTTTGGTTTGCTTTGGTTGTGCTAAGCAGCGTGCTTTATATAAGTCGTATTTAAATGCGTTAACGCGAGATGACGGTACTGCTGCATCTTTATATGCGTTGCAAATAGGTCAAAAGCGTACTGATGATCAAGATGGTGGCGAAACCTTTGGGCAAACATTGGCGTGGGTAAACTTTAGATTTTACTGCGCGGTTATTTTTTGGTTTGTTGTTTTAGGCGCGCCAGGTGCGGTTTTATATGCTCTGGTACGTACTTTAGCTGATTTAGTACGAGAAGATCATAAAGTAATATTTGCTAAGCGTTTTAAACTTATACATAAACTACTGTTTTGGCTCGACTGGTTACCTGCACGCATTACAAGCTTTGGTTATTTAGTAATAGGTAACTTTAATAAAGGCACAAGCTGTTGGCTACGTTACGTACTTAACTTTAAATCTCCAAACCGAGAAGTAGTAACATGTACTGCGCTGGCTGCAGAGCAAGTTGAAAAGCGTTATTACGGCTGTACCTACGAGGCCACTTGTATGATTAAGCTTGTTAAGCGCAATGTATTATTTTACTTAGTACTTATAGCACTACTTACATTATTTGGTGGACTGTCTTAAGTTAATACCTTTTTAATAAAGTACCTTATGCAATGTAAGGTGCTTTAATCTCTCCTGCAATTTTTAAACACAATAAAATAGAGCTAACATTCTAATTCCTTCTGGTCAGACCAATTGTTTTCATCCTATTAACGTTATAACAATTTTTGTAAATTGCGCATTGTTTAATCTTCGTTCAAAATGCGTTACGCTACTTTAATTGCTCAAGTTACCTGTAAATTGACAGCTAATAAGGTTTTTGATACCGTATTGAAAATTTTTGGTATGACCAATTTACCTTTTGGGTAAATCATACTACTCAAAGCCCCGCTTTATGGGCTCTTGGTATTTATACAACGCGGACGTTGATTCATGTCTTTAAAGATCAAAGCAGCAAAGTTATCTGATGTTATTTTACAGCAACTCGAGAACATGATTCTTGAAGGCTCGTTAGCACCAGGTGAAAAGTTGCCACCAGAGCGTGAACTAGCAAAGCAATTTGAAGTGTCTCGCCCGTCACTGCGTGAGGCAATTCAAAAATTAGAAGCGAAAGGTTTAGTTACGCGTCGCCAAGGTGGCGGCACGTTTGTAAAAAATCAGCTCGAAGAAGGGCTTACTGATCCACTTTTTGATTTGATTAGTAAACACCCTGAGTCGCAGTTTGATTTACTTGAATTTCGTCATGCATTAGAAGGGATTGCTGCTTACTACGCGGCACTGCGCGGAACCAGCAACGATTTTAGTAAAGTGAAAGAAAGCTTTGATAAAATTGCCCTCGTTAATGATGATTTACAGCAAAAAGCAAAAGCAATTAATGCATTTCACTTTAGCGTGGCAGAAGCCTCGCATAATGTGGTTTTACTGCATTTAGTAAGAGGCATGAAAGCGCTGCTTGAGCAAAATGTATTGCAAAATTTAACTGTTTTATTAAAAAAGTCAGATATTAGCAGTCAGTTAGCCGAGCACAGGCGTTTATTAATGGATGCCGTTATTGACGGTAATCCAGAACAAGCCCGTTTAGCAAGTAATGCGCACTTGGCGTTTATTGAAGAAGCACTACTTGAAGCAGGCAAAGAACATTCGCGAATTGAACGTAGTTTAAGACGCACTAAACAAAATTAAGTTAGTACATAACTACTTTGAACACACAAATTAAGTAGCTGTGATATTAAATTAACAATATTCGTATTTTAAACATAAGGAAACCTCCATATGTCTGAAGTCAATAAAATTGACGTAGACGCGCTAGAAACACAAGAGTGGTTACAAGCTCTTGAATCAGTTGTGCGCGAAGAAGGTGTTGAACGAGCTCAGTTTTTACTTGAGCAAGTATTAGAGCAAGCCCGTTTAGACGGCGTTGATATGCCAACGGGTATTACCACGAACTACGTTAATACTATTCCTGTAGATCAAGAACCTGCTTACCCGGGTGATGTAAATCTTGAGCGTCGTATTCGTTCAATTATACGTTGGAACGCGATTATGATCGTTCTACGTGCATCTAAAAAAGATCTCGACTTAGGCGGCCATATGGCGTCTTACCAATCATCTGCTGCATTTTATGAAGTGTGTTTTAACCACTTTTTTAAAGCGCCAAATGATGTAGACGGTGGTGACTTAGTTTATTACCAAGGTCATATTTCTCCTGGTATTTATGCACGTGCATTTGTTGAAGGTCGTTTATCGGCTGCACAACTAGATAACTTCCGCCAAGAAGTTGATGGTGAAGGCTTACCATCGTACCCTCACCCTAAGTTAATGCCTGAATTTTGGCAGTTTCCTACGGTATCAATGGGCTTAGGTCCTATTTCGTCTATTTACCAAGCACGCTTCTTAAAATACTTAGATGGTCGTGGCTTAAAAGATACTAAAAACCAACGTGTATACGCGTTTTTAGGTGACGGTGAAATGGATGAGCCAGAATCACGTGGTGCAATCTCTTTTGCTGCACGTGAAAAACTAGATAACCTTTGTTACTTAGTTAACTGTAACTTACAGCGTTTAGATGGCCCAGTTATGGGTAACGGTAAAATTATTCAAGAGCTAGAAGGCTTGTTTAAAGGCGCTGGCTGGAACGTAATTAAACTAGTGTGGGGCAGCGGTTGGGATATTCTTCTAGCTAAAGACACAACGGGTAAATTACTACAGTTAATGAACGAAACTGTTGATGGCGATTACCAAACATATAAAGCTAAAGATGGCGCGTACGTACGCGAAAACTTCTTTGGTCGTTACCCAGAAACAGCTGCACTTGTTGCTGACATGACAGATGACGAAATTTTCGCGCTTAAGCGTGGTGGTCATGAGTCATCAAAATTATTTGCTGCATTTAAAAAAGCAGAAGACACTAAAGGCCGTCCAACTGTAATTCTTGCTAAAACTGTAAAAGGTTACGGCATGGGTGAAGCAGCTGAAGGTAAAAACATTGCGCACCAAGTGAAAAAAATGGACATGTCGCATGTTGCGCATTTACGTTCACGCCTTGGTCTTGATGATTTAGTATCTGAAGAGCAACTTGCAGAACTTCCTTACCTAGAGCTTGAAGAAGGTTCTCCTGAGTATAAATACCTACATGCTCGTCGTGATGAACTTAAAGGTTATACACCTAAGCGTATACCACGTTTTAGTGAAAAATTAGCGTTGCCAGAAGTAGAAGCATTTAAGCCGCTACTTGAAGAGCAAAAACGTGATATTTCAACCACTATGGGCTTTGTTCGTGCACTTAATATCTTATTAAAAGATAAAGGCATTGGTAAAAACATCGTACCAATTATTGCCGATGAAGCACGTACATTTGGTATGGAAGGTTTATTCCGTCAAATTGGTATTTACAATCCGCATGGCCAAAACTATACGCCACAGGATCGTGATATTGTTTCTTACTATAAAGAAACTGTATCAGGACAAGTGCTTCAAGAAGGTATTAATGAGTTAGGTGCAATGTCGTCATGGGTTGCTGCTGCAACTTCATACAGCACTAACGATTTACCAATGATCCCGTTCTACATTTACTACTCTATGTTTGGTTTCCAACGCGTTGGCGACATGGCATGGATGGCGGGCGATCAACAAGCACGTGGTTTCTTATTAGGTGCTACTGCGGGTCGTACAACGTTAAATGGTGAAGGCTTGCAACACGAAGATGGTCACAGTCATATTCTTGCTAATACGGTTCCTAACTGTATTTCTTATGACCCAACTTACGCGTTTGAAGTAGCTGTTATTGTACAAGACGGTATTCGTCGTATGTACGGTGATGACCAAGAAAATATTTACTACTACCTAACGCTTATGAACGAAAACTACCATCAGCCAGCTATGCCAGAAGGCGCTGAAGAAGGTATCCGTAAAGGTATTTACAAGCTTGAAAGTTACGAAGGTAAAAAAGCCAACGTACAGCTATTAAGCTCAGGTACTATTATGACTGAAGTGCGTAAAGCCGCTACGATTCTAAGCGAAGAGTATGGCATTGCGTCTGACGTGTTCTCTGTTACGTCTTTCAACGAATTAACGCGTGAAGGTCAAGATGTTGAACGTTTCAACATGCTTAATCCTGAAGGCGAGCAAAAAACAGCATTCATCACAAGCGTATTAAACGACTCTGTGACTGTTGCAGCAACGGATTACATGAAAAACTACGCAGAACAAGCGCGTTCATTCATTCCAAGCAGCAACTACAAAGTGTTAGGTACAGATGGTTACGGTCGTTCTGATAGCCGTGAAAACCTACGTCGTCACTTTGAAGTTAACGCGGGCTACGTTGTTGTTGCTACGTTATCTGAACTTGCTAAACGCGGTGAAGTTGAGAAGTCAGTAGTTGTTGAAGCACTTAAAAAGTTCAACATCGACACTAACAAACTTAACCCACTGTACGCATAAGAGGTTTGCAATGAGTATTGAAATTAAAGTACCAGATATTGGTGACGATGAAGTAGAAGTAACCGAAATATTAGTAAGCGTTGGCGACAAAGTAGATGTTGACCAATCATTATTAAATGTTGAAGGCGACAAAGCATCAATGGAAATACCTGCTTCGCAAGCGGGTACAGTTAAAGAAATTAAAGTAAACGTTGGCGACACCGTTACAACTGGCTCTTTAGTATTTTTGTTTGAAGGCGAGAGTGAAAGCACTGGTGAAGAAAAAGCATCAGCCGCTGCTCCAGCTAAATCTGAAGAGGCAGCACCTGCTGCTTCTACAGGTTCTTCAACTAAAGAAGTAACCGTACCAGATATTGGCGATGATGAAGTTGAAGTAACTGAAATCATGGTTGCTGTTGGCGACACCGTTTCAGAAGAGCAATCTATCTTAAACGTGGAAGGCGACAAGGCAGCAATGGAAGTTCCAGCTCCATTTGCCGGTATAGTTAAAGAAATTAAAGTCGCCGCTGGCGATACAGTTAAAACAGGCTCATTAGTGTTTGTCTTTGAAGTAGCAGGAAGTGAATCTGCAGCACCGGCTAAAGAGTCGGCTCCTGTAGAAGCGCCAGCAGCTAGCTCAACAGCAAACGCAGCACCAAGTACTAAAGAAGTGAATGTACCTGATATTGGTGGCGATGAAGTTGAAGTAACTGAAATTATGGTTGCAGTTGGCGATACGGTTGAAGAAGATCAATCAATCTTAAACGTTGAAGGCGACAAAGCTGCAATGGAAGTACCCGCTCCATTTGCAGGTACAGTTAAAGAAATTAAAGTAGCCGCTGGCGATAAAGTATCGACTGGCTCATTAATTTTTGTATTTGAAGTTGCAGGCAGCGCGCCAGTAGCAGCACCTGCACCCGCTGAAAAATCAGCACCTGCAGCTGCGGCTAAAACTGAGTCGGCACCGGCTCAAGCGGCACCAGCAAAAGCAAGTAATGAAAGCTTCACAGAAAACAGCGCGTATGCTCATGCATCACCTGTTGTTCGCCGTTTAGCGCGTGAGTTTGGTATTAACCTAGCTAATGTTAAAGGCACTGGTCGCAAAGCCCGTATAGTTAAAGAAGACGTGCAAAACTACGTTAAAAACTTAGTTAAGCAAGTTGAGTCTGGTCAATTGTCAGCAGGTAGTAGCGCTGGTGGTAGCGAGCTTGGTCTTATTCCATGGCCTAAAGTTGATTTTGCTAAGTTTGGCGAAATTGAAGAGCAAAAGCTGTCTCGTATTCAAAAGCTATCAGGCAAAAACTTACACCGTAACTGGGTGCAAATCCCACATGTTACACAGTTTGACGAAGCAGATATCACAAGCCTTGAAGTATTCCGTAAAGAGCAAAATGTGCTTAGCGAGAAGAAAAAGCTGGGTGTTAAAATTACGCCGCTTGTGTTTGTAATGAAAGCAGCTGCAAAAGCACTTGCTGAATTTCCAAAATTCAACTCATCGCTTTCTGAGGACGGCGAAAGCTTAATCCTTAAAAAGTACATTAACATTGGTGTTGCAGTTGATACGCCAAACGGTTTAGTTGTACCAGTGTTTAAAGATGTTGATAAAAAAGGCATTATTGAACTATCACGCGAATTAATGGAAGTATCTGTTAAAGCACGTGACGGGAAGCTTACATCGTCTGATATGCAAGGTGGTTGTTTTACTATTTCTAGCCTTGGCGGTATTGGCGGTACGGCATTTACGCCGATTGTTAATGCACCAGAAGTGGCTATTTTAGGTGTGTCTAAATCTGAAATGAAACCTAAATGGAATGGCAAAGAGTTTGAACCAAAACTAATGGTTCCGCTGTCTATGTCATACGACCATAGGGTTATTGACGGAGCCTTAGCTGCACGCTTTACTGTGACTCTTGCAAGTTACATGAGCGATATTCGCCAATTGGTGATGTAATCGCTGGACAATGAATAGAATCAAATCCCAGCCAGTTGTTTTTAGCTGGGATTTTTACCATTTGCAATGATACAATCTTTGCACAAATTTGTGATCTGCTCTCACTTTCTGCCTTGCAGAAACATGGCAGTTAAACTTTAGGGCAGTGTCCCGTTCAAACAATTAAGGTAATAGCATGAGCAACGAATTAAAAACTCAAGTTGTTGTACTAGGCGGTGGTCCTGGTGGTTACTCTGCGGCATTCCGCGCTGCTGACTTGGGCTTAGAAGTTACATTGGTAGAATCTCGTGAAACATTAGGCGGCGTATGTCTTAATGTTGGTTGTATTCCTTCAAAAGCACTTTTACACGTAGCTAAAGTGATTGATGATGCAGCTGAAATGTCATCTCATGGTGTTACTTTTGGCGCACCAAAGATCGATCTTGACCAAGTTCGTACTTGGAAAGATTCTGTAGTTGGCCAGTTAACTGGTGGACTAGAGGGCATGGCTAAAATGCGTAAAGTGAAAGTTGTATCTGGTTACGGTAAATTCACTGGCAGCAATACTTTAGTAGTTGAAGGCGAGAAAGACTCTACAACTATCACGTTTGATAACGCGATTATTGCAGCAGGTTCTAAACCAGTTAACTTACCTTTCATCCCACAAGATGACCGTGTAATTGATTCAACTGGCGCGCTAGAGCTTAAAGATGTACCAGAAAAACTACTTGTACTTGGTGGTGGTATTATCGGTCTTGAAATGGGTACGGTTTACCGTGCACTAGGTTCTGCAATTGATGTTGTAGAATTTGCTGACCAATTAGTTCCAGCAGCTGATAAAGACATTATCAAAATTTACCAAAAATACGTAAGCAAAAAATTCAACGTAATGCTTTCAACTAAAGTTGTTGGTGTTGAAGCTAAAAAAGATGGCTTATACGTAACGTTTGAAGGTAAAAACGCACCAGCAGAACCTGTACGTTACGACAAAGTGCTTGTTGCAGTTGGCCGTACTCCAAACGGTAACTTACTTGATGCTGAAAAAGCGGGCGTAAACGTTGATGAGCGTGGCTTTATTAATGTTGATAAGCAATTACGTACTAACGTAAGCCATATTTTTGCAATTGGTGACTTAGTTGGCCAGCCTATGCTTGCGCATAAAGCGGTTCATGAAGGTCATGTTGCTGCAGAAGTTATTTCTGGTCAGAAGCATTTCTTCGACCCTAAATGTATTCCTTCGATTGCGTATACTGACCCAGAAATCGCTTGGGTAGGTGTTACTGAGAAAGAAGCAAAAGAGCAAGGCCTAAAAATTGAAACTGCGGTATTCCCGTGGGCAGCTTCTGGTCGTGCTATTGCATCATCTCGTACTGAAGGTTCTACTAAACTTATTTTTGATAAAGAAAGTGGCCGTATAATCGGTGGTGCTATGATCGGTATTAACGCGGGCGAAATGCTTGGCGAAATCGGTTTAGGTATTGAAATGGGTGCTGATGGTGAAGACTTAGCGCTTACTATTCATGCTCACCCTACATTGAATGAATCAATCGGCCTTGCAGCTGAAATTTTTGAAGGTTCGATCACTGACTTACCAAACAAAAAAGCAGTTAAAAAGAAGTAATTTAACTTTTTAGCATTTGTTTGAAAAACCCAACTTCGGTTGGGTTTTTTTATGCCTGGTTTTTAATTTGAGAGATGTTGAATTAATTCAATGATACCAATCTGCTTATATATGGGGTCTATTTAACGTTAAGAAAATTACGCTAGAACTAGGCAAAAGTTTTTGTATCTAGTTGTTCTAAATAAAAAATTTTTAACGAAGTTATAGTGCAATTTAATTCGTTAAATTGATCAAAGATTTATGCAGGTTGGTATGGCTATAAATATAAGATTAAATTGCGATAAGTCGTTACAATGCGCGCTTAATTAATTGAAGGTAAATACAGTGAAAAACTCAGTTTTAGCATTACGCGCTCAACAAATAAGTGAATCCCGTCGAGAGTTTAATGCTCGAGGCGGTAAATTAGATCGCTGTGAGCAATGCTTAATAGCTAAGCACTACTGTATTTGTAAAGGTGTTGAGCATGCAGATTGTAAAGCAGCTGTGTGCTTATTAATGTATCACAATGAAAGTTTTAAACCTTCTAATACTGGGCGCTTAATTGCTGAAATAGTGCCAGATAACCACGCATTTAGATGGGATAGAACAGACCCTAACCCCGCTCTTTTAGCTTTGATAAGCGATTCACAATATCAGCCAATGGTAGTATTCCCTGCTGAAGATGTAGAAGAGGGCAGGGCCATTACCGAAATAAGTATTGAAGAGGGTAAAAAACCGCTATTTATATTTTTAGATGGTACCTGGCGTGAAGCTAAAAAAATGATTCGCAAAAGCCCATACTTAGATAACTTGCCTGTACTTTCTGTTACTGCTGATAAACTATCTGATTACCGATTACGTGTTGCCCCTCATGCGCATCAACTAGGCACTGCTGAAGTGGCTATTATGGTGCTAGCGCTTGCGGGAGAAATGGATGCATCTTCTAAATTAGAACAGCATTTTATTAAGTTTCGTGATGCGTATTTGCTTGGTAAGCGCAATAAAGGCCGACCGCTAGAAGAGTAGTTTTACGCAGTTAAGCGAAAGCTTGCTGCTCTTTTAAGTGAGCAAGTGCTTTATTTTGAATTGCTCTGAAGCCTTCTTCAGATGTTAATTGTAAAACCGTATTATATAATTGGCTTACGCTATTGTGAGCCTGAATAAACGAGGTGCAGTCCTCACCAATCATATCCTTAGCCTCTTCGACTCGCTTTAAAAAGTAACAGCTAATATCGGTTTTTCCCTTAAAGTGAGTAGTCGCAATAGCGTTTGCTATTCTATTAAGCTGATAACTAAATTCATCAGGTCGAGAACCCTCACCCCATTTACTAATAGAAATATCGCTTTCTAACTGGATAATTACGTTAAGTATGTTTTTAAACTCACTCATTGGCATATTTAAAAAGTTATAACCTTTGGGGCTAAATAAAGCTTTATACGGATTTTTGTTGGGAGTTTGGGCACTAAAAACACCAATTGGTTTTGCTGTACTTGCGTCTGATACTTTACATAAAAAGGTATTGCTTTGCGGCATTTTAAAATTCATATCCATTGAGTATTTATGATCCTTGCGTTACTTAGTTATCGGCGCAATTAATGAAAAACTTAGCGAAATTTAAAATATTAATAAAGTATTTGAAGGTATTAATATTGATTAGCTGGGATGCAGTATTACCCTGCAAAAGTTAGTGGTAGTTGCTTAGAGCTTTACTAAACCCAAATTTTAGGCAAAGAAAAGCGCGCTCTATCTCTAGGCGCGCTTGCGGAATCTTCTAATTTTCTGCATCCTGCAATTGAACTTAATCAACTCCAATTTTTACTAATCCATGTTTATTACTATATTACTTTTTAGTTCTATGTAATGTAGACCATCCGGGCCTGTATCCTTAAATTCCTAAACATCCTGTAGGGTAAATACTATTACCAAATCCCTAATTACACTTCCTAGTGTATCCCTATTTTAACCAATCCATTGTGTTGCCTTAAAGGCCTGTCCATTTATTCCCTCAACATCCTGTTAAACAACTTAGCCGTGTTGTTATCCTTTTCGCATCTTCCTGACGCTGTCCTTTTTACAACATTGCGTTGTGATACTCATCCTGAGCCTGTCCTAAAATCCGTGTTGTCCTGGTAACCTAATCATTGGTTGGTTGAGTAAGCAGTCCATTTCCTTTTACTCAATAAGCGTCATTGCTTGGTTGATGCGTAAATTATAGTGCAATAGAGCAACTAAAATAGGGATAAAACTACGTTCAATTAGTATTTATGCAATAGTAATAATGTAAAAGTTCAATTAATACATGTTGTTAGGTTGTTTTTGTGTGTTTTTTATCTTGATTTTTACTCATTAGCTGTCACATCCGTGAGACATCTCTTACACTGCATTTCCTTTTTGGGCGTTATTTACATATTTACATTTATTTAAAGTGTGCACTTTTTGAATGAGCGCGGTAGAATTCGATGATAATAACAATTATTTAGGTGAAATAATGAAGACAGTATTTACACTTGTTTTAGGATTAGCAGCATCGGCACCAGCCTTTGCAAGTGACGTTGTTAATATCTATTCTTTTCGTCAGCCGTTTTTGATTCAGCCAATTTTAGACGATTTTACAAAACAAACGGGAATAAAAACCAATGTTGTTTTTGCTAAAAAAGGGTTAATTGAGCGTGTTAAACGTGAAGGTAAACATAGTAAAGCCGATTTAGTATTAACCTCTAATTTTAGTGCGCTTATTCAATTAGAAGATTTAAAATTAACACAAATTATAAAAAGTGACAGTGTAAATAATAACGTGCCTGCAGCTTTTCGTGACGGTGATGGCCAATGGGTCGCGCTTACTAAGCGAGTTCGTAATGTGTATTCATCAAAAGAGCGAATTGGTGCGTTACCTAAGCTCACTTATGAAGATTTAGCAGATCCTAAATACAAAGGACAAATTTGTACGCGATCAGGCAAACATCCATATAACTTAGGTTTAGTGGCTTCTATGATTGCACACCATGGTGAAGCGCAAACCAAAGAGTGGCTTGAAGGTGTTAAGGCTAATTTAGCACGTAAACCTCAAGGTAACGATCGTGCTCAAGTTAAAGCAGTTAAAGAAGGTTTATGTAACTTGGCATTAGGTAATAGTTACTATCTTGGTAAAATGCTAGAAGATAAAGAGCAAAAAGGTTGGGCAGAGGCCGTAAATATTAACTTTCCGAATCAAACTAATCGTGGCTCACACATAAATGTTTCGGGTGCGGTTATTACCAAATATGCTAAAAACCCTGAAAATGCATTAAAGCTCATAGAATATATGACCGACAGCAAAGCACAAAACATGTATGCCTCATTAAATATGGAGTATCCAGTTAAGTCGGGTGTTGAACTATCAAGTTTGGTTGCCTCTTGGGGGAGTTTTAAAGAAGACAGCTTGCCACTTGATGAGATTAGTAAATATCGTCCGTTAGCGCTTAAGCTAATTGATGAGGTGAAGTTCGATCTTTAATGACTAATAAATTTAAGCTGTCTAAATGGCAGCTCTTTGCGTGGTCGACTGGCTTAATTCTATCGGCCCCGTTGTTTTTTCTTCTTTTTGAATCTCTACAAGGTAGCTCTGAGGTGTTTTCCCACCTGTGGGATACCGTGCTTTGGGATTACATAACCAATACCGTATTGCTTGTTTTAGGTGTTTGCGTCCTTAGCTGCGCCATAGCTTTGCCACTTGGATGGCTAACGGCTTACTGTAGTTTCCCGGGTAAAAAACAGTTTGAATGGGCACTTATGCTGCCCCTTGCTATGCCCACCTATATTATTGCCTATGTATACACTGATTTATTAGATTATGCGGGCCCGGTGCAAATAGCGCTGAGAGAATGGTTTGGTTGGCAATCGCCTAATGACTATTGGTTTTTTGATATACGTACATTACCCGGCGCCATCGTTATGATTGCCTTGGTGCTTTATCCGTATTTATTTTTGATTTTTAAAACGGCTCTTCGCGAGCAGTCATTCAAATTAGTACAAGCTAGCCAGTTAATGGGATTATCTCCTTGGCAAAGTTTCTTTAAAGTAAGCTTAGTACTCTCTCGTGGGGCTATTGTGGCGGCTCTTGCGCTTATAAGTATGGAAACCATGGCTGACTTTGCAACAGTGAGTTATTTTGCCGTAAGTACATTAACGACTGCCGTATACGATACGTGGTTTGGTTATTACTCACTTACAGCGGCAGCTAAAATATCGGGTGTGATGTTATTACTGTTATTTTTAGCATTAATGGCGGAGCGCTTTAGTCGTCGTAACCAAGCGGTATTTGAGCGCCAATCAAGTGTAAATAGTGAATCTCTCTATGTATTAAAAGGAAAGTCAGCTTGGCTCGCAACGGTATTTTGCAGCTTTATTTTACTTATCGCGTTTGTAATTCCTATTGCAGTACTTATAAATTATGCCATTACCTACTTTGATAAAGCATGGGATGTAGAGTTTTTTAGTTACGCTTGGCAAAGTTTAAAAGTGGCAGGGGTTGTGAGCCTAATAACGATTACGTTGAGTGTTTTTGTGGTTTTTTATCAGCGTGTGGCAAAGCAAGCGTATCCGCTTATTCCTGGGCGTTTAGCAAGCACAGGCTATGCGCTGCCTGGCACAGTACTCGCTATTGCGGTTTTATTACCGCTTACGTTATTAGAGAACACCATTAACACAGCGCTCGAGCCGTATAATTTAGATATTGGCTTGCTGCTTACAGGTAGCATTCTTACTATTATTATTGCTTATATTGTTAGGTTTTACGCCATTGCACACGGAGCAATTGAGTCGAGTTTTTTACGTATTAGCCCATCACTTGATATGGCAAGCCAATCAATGGGTAAAAGCCAAGGACAAACACTGCGTTTAGTGCACCTACCTTTACTGCGAAGAGGATTGCTTACTGCTGCGTTATTGGTATTTATTGAGTGCATGAAAGAACTGCCGGCTGCGCTATTGCTCAGGCCGTTTAATTTTGAAAGCTTAGCTACTCATGTATTTCAGTATGTGAGCGACGAGCAATTAGAGCTTGCTTCTATATCGGCATTATTTATTGTTATTGTTGGGTTTATTCCTTTGTATTTTATTAATCGTTCTATGGAGCAGCGTAGTTAAATGAGTAGTTTAATTTTACAAGGCGTGAGCTATCACTATAACGGCACAAAGGTTATCCACAATTTAGATTTAACAGTGGGTAAAGATGAAATTGTTTGCCTACTCGGAGCTAGTGGGTGCGGCAAAACGACCACGTTAAAAGCGATTGCAGGTTTAATTGAAGCTAAGCAAGGGTCTATTTTTATAGACGGTAAATTAGTGAGTGATGAGCAATCGTTTGTCTCGCCTGAGCACCGTAACATCGGCATGATGTTTCAAGATTATGCATTGTTTCCGCATTTAACGGTAGCAAATAATATCGCATTCGGGCTTAGTAAAATGAGTAAAGCTCAAAAGCAGCAACGCGTTGATGAAATGCTTAAGCTGGTACATTTAATTGGCTGTGCTGACAGGTTCCCGCATCAGTTATCGGGTGGTCAACAGCAGCGTGTAGCTATTGCTCGTGCATTAGCTTATAAGCCTAGTTTATTGCTACTTGATGAGCCCTTTTCAAATATCGACACACAAGTACGCTTTGAATTAATTGCCGATATACGTCGAATTATTAAGGCAACTCAAGTGTCTGCTGTGTTTGTTACACATTCAAAAGAAGAGGCGTTTGCGTTTTCAGATACACTTGCCATTATGCATCGCGGTAAAATTGAGCAACAAGGCACGCCCGAGCAGCTTTTTGCAGCTCCATGTTCAAAGGAGGTTGCAGAGTTTCTGGGTCAAGGCATATACTTGAGCGCAGAAGTATTAACAGCAACTGAATACAAAACACCATTTGGTTTAGTCGAATCTTATATTGAGAGTAAGCAAAACGTAAGCGTAGGGCTTATATATGTGCGCCCTCATCAAATAGAATTAGTGGCAGATAACCAAAGTGACAAACTCAGCAAGCGAGCTACAATCATAAGTCGTCGCTTTATTGGTTCGGCGTATGTTTATTCACTTGTTATTGATAAACAAGAAATTGAAGTTGCTGCACAATATGGCCAGTCATTTGAAAATAATGAACAGGTTATAATAAAAATAAAACCTCACACGGTGAATTTTTTCGAATCTTAATTAATTTGTTATTCGCTGTGTTTTTATCTGTAAAACTAAGGAATAACAATGGCGCAAGCGCAATCAGGGATTTGTGCTGAAGCAAACTTACACGGTTTGCACTTATTTTTTAATGTGTTTGATGGTCAAGATGAATCACTTCGCGCAAAGTTAAAACAAGTAAGCGCTATTGAAGAAGAATTTAGCGATCAATTTTCAGAATCAATGCTCTCTTGCATGGTTGCTATTGGTGCGCAATATTGGCCGCATATCCTCCCTGAATACATCCCAAGCGAATTACAGAGCTTTCCTAATATAAACCATAGCGATCATCAAATGAGCGTACAACCGTGCGATTTATTTGTGCAAATTCGCTCTGACCGTGAAGACGTTAACCATTTATTTGCGCTGCAAATTTTAAAACTATTTGCTCCCGATGTTGAGCTGGTGGAGCAAATTCGTAATTTTCGCTTTTTAGATGGTCGTGATTTTAATGGTTTTATTTATGGTGGCGACACCGCACATGGAAGAAAAAAGCGCGCTACGGCTTTAATTAGTAGCCCTGGCAATTTTGAAGATCAGGGGAGTTATATTCATGTACAACGCTATAAGCATGACTTAACTATGTGGCAGCACTTATCATTGAGCGAGCAAGAACAAATAATGGGACGTACGCGCCTTGATAACACGCTAATTACCCCTGCGATCGAAACCAGCCATGCTTCGCGAAGTGAGCTAAAAGACGAAGACGGACAACCGCTATTATTAAATCAGAGCATGCCTTATGGCGATGTGTATGAGCAGGGAATGTTATCAATTACATGCTCTTGTACGGGCACCGCATTTGAAAAAGTACTTAATAGTCGTTTAGGGGAAGGGGATTGTTACGACCACTGGCTTGATTTTACTCAAGCCGATATGGGTTCTGCTTTTTTCGCGCCTTCAGTCGGGTTTTTAAAACAAATTTAGTTTGCTATTAAACCGTATCAAATAAAATGCGAACACGTTCAAGTGTTACATCTATTTCAGATATTTTAGCAGGAGCGATAAAAATAGTATCGTCGCCTGCAATTGTTCCTAGTACGCCATCTGCTTTACCTAATGAATCTAATAAACGAGCAATAAGCTGAGCGGCGCCTGGACTGGTACGAATAATGATCATCATTTCGTTGTGCATAATGTCGATTACTAATTGGCGTAATGGGCTTTTAGCCGTAGGTACACCCATTTCAGCAGGTAAGCAGTAAACCATTTCTTGTTTGGCGTTACGTGTGCGTACAGCACCAAATTTACTTAACATGCGCGATACTTTACTTTGGCTTATATTGTCAAAGCCTTGATCTTTTAATGCATCAACTATTTCGCCTTGAGAGCCAAAATTTTCTTCTTTTAATAGTGATTTAAATGCTTTTACCAGTGCTTCTTGTTTATCTTGTGGTTGCATAGTCTTTATTCGTTTTTGTTATTTATGCCGCAAATTCTACACAAAAATGAATAATTATGCAGCAGTTGTTTAGTTAACTTGCCAGTTTGATGCGTTAAATCACAAAAGTTTACGACTATGGTCGAAAATATACTTGAAATAGACAGGATAAATTTGTTTTTAGTCGCTAATTTCATTATCTTAAGAGCCACAAATGTTTCCTACCTCAAATTACGGAGAATTCCAATGAAAGTTGCTGTATTAGGTGCTGCAGGCGGTATCGGCCAAGCGTTGTCTTTATTATTAAAAACAGGCTTACCAGCTGGCTCTGAATTATCACTTTATGATGTTGCACCAGTAGTACCAGGTGTTGCGGTTGACCTTTCTCACATCCCAACAGATGTTAAAGTAGCAGGCTTTGGCGCAGACGAATTAAACAAAGCGCTTGAAGGCTCTGACATCGTTCTTATCCCAGCGGGTATGCCACGTAAACCAGGTATGGATCGTGCTGATTTATTTAATGTAAATGCTGGTATCATCAAAACTTTAGCAGAAGGCATTGTTGCTAGCTGTCCTAAAGCGTTAGTAGGTATTATTACTAACCCAGTAAATGGCACAGTTCCAATCGTTGCTGAAGTATTCAAAAAAGCAGGTACTTACGACGCTAAACGCGTATTCGGTATTACTACGCTTGACGTTATTCGTTCAGAAGCATTTGTTGCTGAACTTAAAGGCGTAGACGTAGCAACTGTGAAAGTACCAGTAATTGGTGGTCACTCAGGCACAACTATTCTTCCTCTACTTTCTCAAGTTGAAGGTGTTTCTTTCACTGATGAAGAAGTTGCTGCACTTACTCCACGTATCCAAAATGCGGGTACTGAAGTTGTAAATGCTAAAGCAGGCGGTGGTTCAGCTACGCTATCTATGGGTGCTGCTGCAGCTCGTTTTTGTATGTCTTTAGTTAAAGGCCTACAGGGTGAAGAAGTTGTAGATTACGCTTACGTTGCTGTTGAAAATGGCGATGCAGAGTACTTTGCACATCCAGTACGTTTAGGTAAAAACGGCGTAGAAGAAATTCTTTCTTACGGCGAACTAAGCGCATTTGAAACAAAAGCAAAAAATGACATGCTTGAAACACTGAAAAAAGACATCAAAGAAGGTGTTGATTTCATGGCGTAATAGCCAAAGTAGAATAACAAAAAAGCCTGCATTTGCAGGCTTTTTTATTGCTCAGAATTAATTTCACACTGTGTAACTAGTTAAAACTAGTGGTCGCGGTCAACCGCAATACGAGCAAGGCTTATGAGTGCTTGCTTATAGTCAGACTCAGCTAAAAAGTCTAAACACGCAATAGCTTTGTCAGCTTCAAGCTCTGCTTTTTGCATTGTAAATTCAAGCGCATTAGTTTGCTTTAGTGCCGATAGAATGTCTTCTAAATGCTCCATACCATTACTGTGCTCTATTGCATCACGAATAAGCTGCGTTTGCTGCTCGCTACCATGTTGCATAGCATAAATAAGTGGAAGCGTTGGTTTGCCTTCAGCTAAATCATCACCAATGTTTTTACCCAACTGCTCAGCATCTGCATTGTAATCGAGTACATCATCTACTAGCTGAAACGCAGTACCTAAATGCATACCATATAGGTTTAGTGCATCGAGAGTAGTTTGGTCTTGCTCAGTAATAATGGCAGCAAGCCCTGTCGCTGCTTCAAACAACTTAGCTGTTTTAGAGTAAATAACCTGCATATAACTGGCTTCGGTTGTATCTGGGTCGTTGCAGTTCATTAACTGCAATACTTCACCTTCAGCAATAATGTTTGTTGCATCGGCAAGTACTTGCATAACCTGCATTTTTCCAAGGCCAACCATAAGCTGAAATGAACGAGTGTAAATAAAGTCACCAACCAATACGCTAGCAGCATTACCAAATTCAGCATTTGCTGTAGGTGTGCCACGTCGTAAGTTTGATTCATCTACAACATCATCATGCAATAGCGTTGCTGTATGAATAAACTCAACAATTGTTGCAAGTGTTATGTGATCTTTACCCTGATAACCGAGCGCTTTGGCTGCTAAAATCGCCAGCATTGGACGAACGCGTTTGCCGCCACTGCTAACTATATATAAACCAAGCTGATTAACTAACGCCACATCTGAGCGCATTTGCGCATGTATAAGTTGATTGACGTCATTCATATCGCTTTCGATTAACGCCTGGATAGCTTTTATATCCATTGATCTCCGAGCCAATTTTTATGTGTGAACGGCGCAGATTGTACAACAAAAAATGCACTAGCTCGATATTTTGTGACGATTGATTGAAAAAACACTATTAAAGTACTTAATTTAGACTGAATTAGCCAAGATAACTGATTAATTGATAATCAATATACAGTTTGTGGTGTGCTTAGATATTAAGCTGTGAGGGTCATATTTGAGTACATTAATTTATTTCGACTAAGAGTTAAAAAGCGCTTGGCAAAAGGGCTAATTAATATAAAATGGGGTAAATATTGAATTGCTCTCAAAGCAGCTACTTTTTATTCATTTTAATTACAAAATAGGCTTGCTAGTTATTTCGCGTTAGCGTAAACTTCGCGCCCTATCGAAGAATATTTTAGTTGCGCCGATTTGAGGGTGCACAGACGGAGTTAATTATGTACGCGGTTTTCCAAAGTGGTGGTAAACAGCATCGTGTGACTGAAGGTCAAACGATTCGTCTTGAAAAATTAGACGTTGAAACTGGTGCGGCAGTAGAATTTGATTCAGTACTTTTAGTTGCTGATGGTGAGAAAATCGAGATCGGTGTACCGTTCGTAAACGGTGGCAAGATAACAGCTGAGGTTGTTTCACATGGTCGCGGTGAGAAGATTAAGGTTGTTAAATTTAGACGCCGTAAGCATTCTCGTAAGCAAATGGGCCATCGTCAATGGTTCACTGAAGTTAAAATCACTAGCATTAGCGCTTAATTAGAGGTACTTAGAAATGGCACATAAAAAAGCAGCTGGTAGTACTCGTAACGGTCGCGATTCAGAAAGCAAACGCCTAGGTGTTAAGCGTTTTGGTGGCGAATCAGTTCTAGCGGGTAGCATCATTGTTCGTCAGCGTGGAACTCGTTTCCACCCTGGTACTAACGTAGGTATCGGTAAAGACCACACTATCTTCGCAAAAGCAGATGGTAAAGTTCAGTTTGAACAAAAAGGTCCTTTAAACCGTAAATACGTAACTATCGTAACTGAGTAATCAGTAAGGTAGTTAAAAACCCCGCCTTTGCGGGGTTTTTTGTTTTGTAGTCAGTCAAAATATATACCCAAGCCTGCATTTGTGTTGGCTTGGGTATATAATAGAGTTATTAAACAAGCCAATCCCTAAAGTGAGTAATCATGAAGTTTGTAGATGAAGTAGAAATTCGCGCAGAAGCTGGAGACGGTGGCAGCGGCATCGTGTCTTTCCGTCGTGAAAAATATGTTCCAGATGGTGGACCAGACGGCGGTGACGGTGGAGACGGTGGTAGTGTTTATCTACAAGCTGATGAAAACTTAAATACCCTAATTGATTATCAGTTTGAGCGCTTTCATAGAGCTGAACGTGGTACTAACGGTCGTAGCCGTAACTGTACAGGCCGAAAAGCCGATGACTTATTTGTTATGGTGCCTGTAGGCACGCGCATCATGGATGTTGATACCCAAGAGGGACTTGGCGACTTAACTCAAGATGGTCAACGAATTTTGGTTGCAAAAGGTGGTTTCCACGGCTTGGGGAATGCACGTTTTAAATCAAGTACTAACCGAGCACCTCGTCAAAAAACATTGGGCACACCCGGTGAAGTACGTAACTTAAAGTTAGAGTTACTATTATTAGCTGATGTGGGCTTGCTAGGATTACCAAATGCAGGTAAATCTACGTTTATCCGCAGTGTATCTGCAGCAAGACCAAAAGTAGCTGATTACCCATTCACGACGCTTATTCCTAATTTAGGTGTGGTACGTCCAGAAGCAAATAAATCATTTGTTATAGCCGATATTCCGGGTCTAATTGAAGGTGCATCTGATGGTGCAGGCCTAGGTATCCGCTTCTTGAAGCATTTAGAGCGTTGTCGTGTGTTATTGCACATTATTGATGTAATGCCGGTAGATGGTTCAAACCCTGTTGATAATGCATTCTCGATTATTAACGAGCTACACCAATACAGCCCTAAATTAGCTGAAAAGCCACGCTGGTTAGTGTTTAATAAAATAGATTTATTACCAGAAGATGAAGCAAAAGCGCTATGCGAAGCGATTGCAGAAGAGCTGGGCGAAACTGAAAATATTTATCACATTTCAGCAATTAATAAACTTAATACTCAACCTTTAATCCACAACATAATGACACTACTTGATAGCATGCCTAAAGAGAAGTTTGTACAAGTTGAAGATGAAGAAGTTGAATTCAAGTGGGATACCTATCATGAAAAAGCCACTAAAGGTAAAGGCAATGATGATGATTGGGACGACTGGGATGAAGATGATTACGACGTAGAAGTTGTCTACGAGCGTTAATTAAATAGAATTTATTAAAAAGGAGCTTATGCTCCTTTTTCTTTGTTTAAGAATAAAGTACTAGGTGTTTATTATGATAATTTCAATGATTGCAGCAATGGCAAATAACCGTGTAATTGGCCTAGATAATAAAATGCCATGGCATTTACCTGCGGATCTTCAGCATTTTAAAAAAGTAACTACGGGTAAACCTGTGATCATGGGTCGTAAAACTTTTGAGTCAATAGGCCGTCCTTTACCTGGGCGTCGTAATATTATTATTACTCGAAACAGCGAATATACTGCACAGGGTATTGAAGTGGTAACCACACCAGAGGCCGCACTAGAACTAGTTTTTGCTGTTGAAGAAGTAATGATTATTGGTGGCGGTAATATTTATGAGCAATTTTTACCAAAAGCAGAACGCTTGTATTTAACCTTTATTGATTTAGATATTAAAGGCGATACACAGTTTCCTGATTACAATAAAGTTGCTAATTGGGACGTGAAAGAAGAGCAAGAAAACCTTCCTGATGAAAAAAACAAATCTAGTTATAAATTCGTAACTTTGTATAAAGAACATTAACATTATTGCGTAATTTTTGATAGATTGATATAATATTTGATAGTCTATATAAGAACAAAGTATTATAAAGGGTTTGTCATGTTTAAATTACCAAAGCTAGTTGCACTTACTGCTGTTGTCGCTGTAAGTTCTTTTTCGTATACAGCACCTGCAAATGCTGAAGATCAATTAGCAGTATCTATTTGTGAATATATTGCGGCAGACGATAAAAACCGATTACGCAGCAAGCTTAAAAGCTCTCGTGTAAAAATTCGTAATATTTATGATGCAGTACAATGTAATGGTAATAACTTATTACGCCATGCTGTTGCTAGTAATGCAGTGGATACTGGTGAGTATATAGTTAAAAACTTATCAAAAAGTGCGTTAACAGATGGTGCTGATATTGCTTGGGCTGAAGGCAACTTTGCTAGCTCACCACTTATTGCAGTGATTAAAGATCGCGCTGGTCTTTAATTATAAAAAGGTTTTATAACTCTACCTTCAGTAAGGTATTGTTAAATATTGATTAGTCTGAAGTTGTTATTAATAACAATCTCAGGCTTTTTTATTTAGCTAATGTAATCTCACCCCCCCAACAAAATCATTAATAAGTTCACTATTTACCTATCTATTTTATATTCCCAAAGTGTAGAGTCTTCACTTTAAAAGCAGCTTCAAATTTACTTCTTCAAAAGAGGTAACTTTATTCAGCTGGTATCTATTTTGTATCTGCTAGTTTATTTACAAACTTAATCACTAAGGATAGATATGAAAGCTGTAATTCCAGTAGCAGGCTTAGGGACGAGAATGCTCCCTATGACAAAAGCTATTCCAAAAGAAATGCTCCCTATAGTTGATAAACCTCTAATTCAATATATTGTCAGCGAATGTGTATCTGCCGGTATTAAAGATATTGTATTAGTTACACACAGCTCTAAAAATGCAATCGAAAACCATTTTGATACAAGTTACGAGCTAGAAGCTACTCTTGAAAAACGTGTTAAACGTGCTTTATTAGATGAGATTCGCTCTATTTGTCCGCCTGATGTCACCATTATGAGTGTACGCCAAGGTGAAGCTAAAGGGCTAGGGCATGCTATTTTGTGTGCTAAGCCAATAGTTGGTGACGATAACTTTGTCGTGCTCCTGCCAGACGTGATACTTGATGCTTATACTGCCGATCAAGAAACTGAAAACTTAGCGGCCATGATTAAACGCTTTAAAGAAACTCAAGCAAGTCAAATAATGCTTGAGCCAGTAGCTAAAGAAGACGTTAGTAAATATGGTATTGCTGATATAAACGGTGTTGAGTTAATGCCAGGTAAAAGTGCTGCAATTAAAGCAATGGTTGAAAAACCTGATGCAGATTTAGCACCTTCAAATCTTGCTGTTGTAGGGCGATATGTACTGAGTAAGAATATTTGGCCTCTACTCGCAAAAACGTCTGTAGGTGCTGGCGGTGAAATACAACTTACAGATTCTATTGACGCATTAATGGCACAAGAAACCGTTGAAGCATTCCATATGAGTGGTCGCTCTCACGATTGCGGAGATAAGTTAGGCTATTTAAAAGCAATTGTAGAGTACAGCATGCGGGATAAAAAGTTAGGTAATGACTTTTCTCGCTTTATAAATGATTTGAATTTACCTTAACTACAGAGCAATAAATTTTATGAAAACTATAGAAGCTAAAATAGTTTTCATAAAATGTAGTGAACGCGGTCTATAAACCTTTGCTAGACTACTCTGGGTTACTAAGTTAGTTACACTTTACCTACACTGTAATAGGTTACGTAGTATGATTGTTACTTATTCTGTATTGATCTTTTAAAGGAACCACCATGATTGAGCAAGGCCAAGAATTACCATCGGTTACGTTAACGCAATTAACTGACGACGGTATGCAATCTCTTACAAATAAAGAGTTGTTTGAAGGTAAAAAAGTCGTGTTATTTGCAGTGCCAGGTGCATTTACACCAACGTGTTCAAATGCACATCTACCTGAATTTATTACTCTTGCTGATAAAATTAAAGCAAAAGGTGTTGATGCTATTTACTGTGTATCTGTTAATGACGCATTTGTTATGAAAGCATGGGGCGACTCGCAAAACGCGCAAGAAATTACCATGCTTGCCGATGGCGATGGAAGTTTCACTAAATCGTTAGGGCTTGATAAAGATACCGCTAGTTTTGGTGGTTTACGTTCAACGCGTTACGCTATGATTGTTGAAAATGCAGTAGTAACTGGTTTATTTGTAGAGCAAGACAAAGAGTTTGTTGTAAGCCGCGCAGAATCAGTACTAGAGAAGCTATAACAGTAATAAAGTGTAGGTTCTAGCTTTAATTAATCAGCTACTTACTATTTAAAAACCGATGTTGGAAACAACATCGGTTTTTTATTTACGGCTCAAACTTTAAATTACGGTTGGTATTGTCCGCTAAGTGTTAAACCAGAGAAAGTGCTATAAGCGTTAACACTCAAGTGCCAAGTACCTGCTTGTGGATTGGTAAATGTACATGTTTCTGCGTTGCCATTTTTATAAGGGCGACAATCGTACGTAGTGGTTGTTGGTTGGCTGCCATATTTTACAAATAAGTCTGCATCGCCACTTCCACCCGACGTTGTTACTGTAAACGTACTCATTCCTGCAGGTACATCTAACGTGTAATGTTTCCACTGACCAGTATTGGCTGTCACATCGCTTATAGTGCCGCCGCCAGCTTGTGGAGTGCCTGTACCGCCACCAGACGATGAACCACCAGTAATATTACCTACCAAGCTCACAGCTGAATACGCAGAGTAGCCGTTAAGCATTACGTGGTAAGTGCCTGCTGTAGGGTTATCAATAGAGCACTCTTCGCTATTACCGCCTTTATAAGGGCGACAGTCATAGGTAGTAGTTGTAGGTTTACTGCCCGCACGTACGTATAAATCAGCATCACCAGTACCACCACTCATAGTGAATGTTACATTAGTTGCACCGCTTGGTACGGTCATAGTGTAAAACGCTTGTGCATTTGCAGCCCCACTTAAACCTGTTTTAGCTTCACCATTAATAAGCTCGCTATCGCCACCTGTAGGTGGAGTAGTGCCGCCACTTGCTGCTGCAACAGCTGCGGCAGCATCAACAATACCCGTACCACAGCTAGTACATGTAGCAGGGAACGAACGGGTTGTTGATTTTAAAATACTTTCTATTTCGTCAGGCGTTGCATCTGGTTTTGCTTGCTTAATAAGTGCCGCAACACCTGCTACGTGGGGCGCAGCCATTGATGTACCTTGCGAATAACCGTAGCTGTCGCTTGAAGGTGTAGACGAACCTGAATTGTAAGTTGATAGAACACCTTCTGAGTCGTTTGCAAAGCTTTGCGCGCCACCCGGTGCTGCAACATCAATATTGCTACCGTAGTTTGAGTAATAAGCTCGGCCGCCATTACGACCTACTGATGCTACGTTTACTACACCATTACAGTTACCTGGATTGTAGTTTGCTGAGTTATCGTTATCGTTACCTGCAGCAATAACTACCACAGTGCCGTTACTACGCGCGGTGTTAATTGCATTTTGAGTTGTAGAGCTACATGAACCGCTGCCGCCTAAACTCATATTTATTACATCTGCAGGGTTTGAGTTAGCAGGAATGCCTGAAACACTTCCGCCAGATGCCCAAATAATACCGTCTGCAATATCTGAGGTTAAACCACCACACTTACCAAGTACACGAACAGGCACTACTTTTGCGTTATAAGCTACGCCTGCAACGCCTTCGCCGTTATTGGTTACCGCAGCAACTGTGCCGGCTACGTGCGTGCCGTGCCAGCTAGAGTTTTGTGCACCGTTAGTACCACATTCATTCGCAGCAACAGCATCACCAGGATCACGTGCATCGCTATCGCGACCACCGCCATCGTTAGCTACCGATAGGTTAGAGATCATATCGTAACCCGGTAAAATGTTAGCATTTAAATCGGCATGTGGGCGGTAACCCGTATCTAGTACAGCTACAACTACACCGCTACCCGTTGCGGTATCCCATGCAGTAGGTAAGTTTAAACCACCGGCTTGCTCGTAGTAGTGCCATTGGTCATCAAAGCGAGGGTCGTTAGGAGTTGAAAACGGCTTTAACATTTGATCCACTTCAATGTATTCAACATTGCCAGAATCAACCATTTCTTGCATAAACTCTTGGGCTTCTGCTGTACTTAATTTTTTATCAGCACGCATTACGTGGTGGTTATTAAGTGCCATTGCACGAATATATTTTGCTTTTACTTTGCCTTTTTTAGAAGCGAAGTTTTTGACAAAGCTTTGTGCGCGCTTTTTCATGCTAGACAGGCTTGCGTCTGCAGTTGAGAGGCTTGCCATTTCGTTATTATTTTTATATTTAATAATGAACTGAGTTTCGAAACTGCCTTGGCTTTGTAGTTTAGCCGATGTTTCAGCCATTGAACTTGAAACTGATTGAGCCATGCCAGATGTTGCTGCAAAAAGCGTACTAACTGTAATTGCAATTGCGCATCTTTTAAAAGTTTTACTAGTTGTCATAATTATCCCTAGATTTTTATTTATTATTTCGTGATATAAGATCACGATGCGGGAACAAAAGTAAACGATCTGTTAACCGGGTTAAAATATCAATTTATTATGTACCTCTTTCATTTAGTTATAACCCAGGTTTTTAGCGGTTTACTCGTTGTTTAGTATTTGTCATATAAATTAAAAATAAGCATAAAGGGTTGTTTTATTGTGAGGGTAATTATTCCCTACTTATTACTGATGCGTTTTTGTTGTGTTATTACTAATAATTCAAATGCTGCGTTGTTAGCTATTAAACTTTGCTATAATCGAGCAAATTTTTTAATGAGATAAATAAATGACCCAAGTAGATGTAATTGTAATAGGTGCGGGAGCAGCAGGATTAATGTGTGCAGCGCAAGCTGGATACCGTGGCCGAAGCGTTACAGTACTTGATATGGGGAAAAAACCAGGTCGTAAAATTTTAATAAGTGGTGGTGGGCGTTGCAATTTTACAAATGAAAATGCAACCCCGGATAACTACTTATGCACAAACTCTCATTTTGTTAAATCATGCTTAAGTCGTTATACACAGCATGACTTTATTGAGCTTGTAGACAGACATGGCTTGGCGTATCACCATAAAACACTAGGCCAGCTTTTTTGCGATAACAATGCACAAGACATTGTTGATATTTTACTAACCGAATGTGAGTGGGCCGGAGTAAATATAAAGCTACGCAGTGAAGTGATCAGTGTATCAAAAACCGAAACCGGCTATAGCGTTACCACAGAGCAAGAAACCTTAAGCTGTGAGTCGTTAGTTATAGCATCAGGTGGCTTAACCATGCCAAAACTAGGGGCTACACCAATAGGTTATAAAATTGCAGAGCAGTTTGGCTTAAGCGTGTTGCCAACTATGGCTGCACTTGTGCCGTTTACTTTGCATCAGCACGATAAAGAGCGTTTTGAAGGGCTTTCGGGAATTAGTATTCCATGTGAAGTTTCAAGCGAAGACGGCACCGTATTTAAAGAAAATATCCTCTTTACTCACCGAGGGTTATCGGGCCCTGCAATATTGCAAATAAGCTCATTTTGGCGAGCAGGGCAGGCTGTCACTATAAACCTGCTACCTGAAATTGATTTAAGGCAGCAACTTGCTGATTGGCGTGAAACACAAGCCCAAAAGTCGTTAAAAAACAGCCTTTCGACTATTTTACCTAAACGCTTTATAGAAATACTGCATGAAAGCAAAGCGATACCAGATTGTAATATTAATCAGCTTACACATGCCCAAATAGATGAGTTAGTAAATTACATTCATGCGTGGCAAATTAAACCCAATGGCACAGAAGGTTATAGAACAGCAGAAGTAACATTGGGCGGTGTAGATACCGACGAGTTGAGCTCAAAAACCTTTGAAGCTAAAAAAGCTAAAGGCCTATACTTTATAGGCGAAGTAACTGACGTAACAGGGTGGTTAGGGGGCTACAACTTCCAGTATGCTTGGAGCTGTGGATTTGCTTGTGGGCAGTATGCTTAGTAGTTTTACCAAACTAGAACGAATACATAGAATATTGAATATACATCTAACACCATGACTTGTAAGGGGTTTTTGTATTCGTTTTAGAAAATAGCATGAGTTGATATGAAACAACTCTAGCAATAGTTAAATATTAGTTTGTGAAGCCGACAACATTAATTGCTGGCTTCTTCTATTTAAGATCACTAATGTAATCTAAATCTACTAAGATGAAAGTATTCTAGCGAATAGACTTTGAATGGAACGAA
The DNA here is from genome assembly GCF_015864305.1 of Pseudoalteromonas sp. NZS71_1. NCBI lineage: Bacteria > Pseudomonadati > Pseudomonadota > Gammaproteobacteria > Alteromonadales > Pseudoalteromonadaceae > Pseudoalteromonas > Pseudoalteromonas sp. NZS71_1. The sequence goes on from NZ_JADYXM010000005.1 coordinate 185,719, forward strand.
TAAGTTTTTATCAAATGTCTAGCTGTGAAAAGGGTAACACTCTAATAAATATATAAAAAACATCAGCAGACTTTACTCGTTTTTATATATGGCATTAATCTTTCATAAATGGTAAGCACCTCTTTATTATTTAATTTATTAAATCAGAAGTTATCAAGAATTAGCTTGTACTAAACCTGATGAGATCGCGTTAATTTTCTGCTGACTTATTCTGAATGTAAATAACGAAAAATGCGTTTAGTAATTATCTACTTTTATCTAACTACCGAGTAGGCTAACTAAGAATCACCAGGTAGGTTACTAGAATCACCAGGTAGGCTAACTAGAACTACCAAGTTGTAGTGGCATAGTTAATTTGGCCACCCATTAAGAAAGAAATGTTATGCTCTTTGCATACAAATTTGGGTGAAAAAATGACGAAATTAAAACGCGCAACGTATTCTGCGGCAATCAAATTAGAAACAGCTCAGCTTGTAGTTGACCAAAGTTATACTCAAGAAGAAGCAGCCAAAGCGATGGGGGTGGGTAAATCAACCGTCAGTAAGTGGGTTACTCAATTAAAGCAAGAGCGGAGTGGCCAGACACCATCTGCTTCGCCAATGACGCCCGAACAAATTGAAATCCGCGAACTTAAAAAGCAAATCCAACGCATTGAATTAGAAAAGGATATATTAAAAAAGGCTACCGCTCTCTTGATGTCCGACTCCCTGAACAATTCTCGTTAATTGAGAAACTAAATCAACGAGAGCGTTACCCAATTAGCGTGCTGTGTAACGTATTCAATGTGCATCGTAGCAGCTATAAATATTGGGCTATACGGGATACAACGCCTACACCAGAGCAAGTAAGGCTAGAAGCTGAAGTTAAAGCCATACATGCAATGAGCGGCGGCTCAGCTGGGGCGCGGACAATCGCGGCAATAGCAACGAACAATGATTTTGAATTGAGTCGTTATCGTGCTGCTAAGCTAATGGTTAAATTAAAGCTTGAAAGCTGCCAAGTACCTCAACATTCATATAAACGTGGTGGTAATGAACACCTTGAAATTCCAAACCTGCTTGATAGACAATTTGATGTTGTTGAGCCAGATACCGTGTGGTGCGGTGATGTGACGTATATTTGGGTAGGTAATCGCTGGGCTTATTTAGCCGTTGTTATTGATTTATTTGCACGTAAAGTCGTTGGCTGGGCCATGTCGTTGTCGCCAGATACTAATTTAACGCTAAAAGCGCTTGAACTCGCGTATGAAAGTAGAGGAAAACCGACAGGACTGATGTTTCATTCAGACCAAGGTAGTCATTATACAAGTTTAAAATATCGTCAACGTTTATGGCGCTATAAAATTACACAAAGTATGAGCAGGCGCGGAAATTGTTGGGATAATGCGCCAATGGAGCGATTTTTTAGAAGCTTTAAAACGGAGTGGATGCCAAAGGTTGGATACGAAAACTTTAAAGATGCTAAATATAGTGTGAGTGATTATATCAACGGATATTACAACAACGTTAGGCCACATCATTATAATGCTGGTTTAGCGCCAAATGAATCTGAGGTTAGATACCAAGATTCTAAAACTGTGGCCAAAATTAGTTGACCACTACATGTGAAGGAGAAAGGATAATTAAAAATTTTCCATTACTTATGCTTTCTGGAATTGAGTTAATCCAGATTTGATTAATGTGATTTTTTCTTTTTTCACTTCTCGTTGAGAATATGCTTAGCTTATCAAATTTGCTCTCTTTTTTAGCGATATTTAAAATATCTCCCATTGTGTAGTCTGGATTTGAGATCAAATTTAACGCTTTATTTTTCCAATATTCAACAAGATTTTTTTGACCAATAATAGCCGGAAAATTTTCATTTGTAATTTGTTCAAGTTCAACATTTGAAATATCATGTTTTCCAAGCCATTCTTCTTCTGATTTAAAAGGAAAGTGTATGCCGTACTTTTCAACAAATGAACTTGGTTTACCTTTTTTTCCTATATCACTATCTATAGAGTTTAGCTTCTTTTTCCGATTGACTTGCTTCTTAGCGTATTTAAAATAATAAAACATTTGTCCATTAAATTCTTCAAACCGATCAATAACTACATGTTTTAAGATATCAGGATTGTTTAGAGGAAAAAGCATACAAGTACCTGGTTGGTATGGTGGTTTGACTTTTACTTTTGCACCATGACATGCGATTAATGCTGATAAATATGGTGTTTTCGAAATCAAAACCGTACACTTTAATACTGATGATTTGAATAAAAAGTTAGATATACCATAAGTAAGTTGGTAAGGAATGGGCAGCTGTTTAAGTTCCACGCTATTAAGTTCCAACAGTACAATCTAATATACGAATTTTTGTTGTTTTTATCATTAAGGATAAAATATCAATATAATTAACGTTTAGATTGTCTAAAATTCTGCTTTTATAAGAGTGAGGTTTCAATAGCGGACTCCTTTCGCTGGAAATATATTCTATACATTCACGATGTACTAATTTATATTTCACGTCAATTAAAATAATCGAGCATGAACTGACTTTATCATTTTAAATCATGATATTGAATTAGTTGATGTATAGTGGTCAATAAAATTTGGCCTGGCGTTGAAGAGTGGTTGTTTAAAGTTCAAGACTCATTTGATTTAGTGGCAACCTGTTGCTCTGCATTATTAGATGCTGAGGCGATTATTATTGGTGGCCATATTCCAAAAGAGTTGGCTGAAAAAGTTATTGCACGAACTGAGGTTTATGCACAATTTAGACGTGGCGCTAAACGCCCTATGCCAAAGCTGGTGGTATCTAATATTGATAATTTTCCGGTATCAATTGGCGCAGCCACATTGCCATTTAGAGAATTGTGTTTGTAGCTTAATACCAATCCGCAATAATACTTAATCATTTTGCGGGGCTAAACGTGTCGCTACCTGCGTTAAAAAATTCTCATTTAGAACAACTAAATAGCAAATTTTTTGCCTAGCTATCAACACGTTTTTCCAGCCTCAAAATAGCTTATTTAATTAAGCGAATTGGTATAAGAAATACAAATTTTAAAAACAAAAAAGCCGATATTGTTTTATGTAATATCGGCTTTTTTTGTGTGGGTTATTTACTCTTTAACGAATGCCTCGCCTTGTGTCATCCACTTTGCAGCTGGTTTGCCTTTTAAGTAATGATCAAAGTACTGCATCATACGTACTGAAAAATCGACCTGATTAGGAAACTTTTTCAAGTGGTGTGGTTCACCTTCGTATTGTAAAAATGTAGCATCTTTTCCTGCACGGCGCAGAGCTAAGTAGTACTGCACGCTCTCATGCCAAGGTACTGCATCGTCTTTGTCGCCAGACATTATTAAGATAGGCGTATTAACTTTGTCTGCAAAAAATACTGGTGAGTTTTCTATATAAAGTTCTGGTGCTTCAAATAAGTTTTTGCCAATACGGCTTTGTCCTGTTTCGTATTGAAATTGACGAGCAAGGCCCGATTTTAAACGTATGCCACTGTAAGCACTTGTCATGTTTGATACTGGAGCGCCAGATACAACCGCTTTAAACATATCTGTTTGGGTTATCATAAACGCACTTTGATAACCTGCCCAAGAGTGACCTTGTAAGCCTATTTTATCTGGGTCGGCTATGCCTAAATCTATTAATTTTTGGGTGGCGTTTATCATGGTTTGCGTTGACGATTTACCAGGGTGACCTATTTCAAAACGAATATCAGGTAAAAATACCGCATAACCGTTTGAGGTAAACATAGGGAAGTTAGGGCGATGGTTTAATTCCATTTTAGGAAAATCAAACATGCGTTGACTCATGTAACGATAAAAATACACAACCACAGGTACTTTATCGCCTTTTTTATAGCCCGCTGGTTTTATTAGTACGCCTTGTAAGTCTTCGCCATCAAAACCTTTATAGCTTATTAGTTCTGGCTTTTCGCCCCAGGCAAAATTACTAATTTGTGGGTTTAGCGTGGTCACTTTTTTTGGTGCGCTAAAGCTAAAATCTGTTTGGTAGTAATCAGGAAATTGGCTATAAGTTTGCGAGGTGAATAAGTACTTGTCAGCCTTTTTGGCTTTTTTAACCATATCAAAGCGTTTATTACCGCTAAGCACGTTAGTTAGTGTGTTAGTGGTTAAGTCGAGCTTTGCAACTTCGCTTTGTTTAGTTTGTAAGTTAATAGCAGAGACAAGTAATGTATCGCCTTTTTTGAAGCCTACTTGGGTTTTATCAAGCTTAATAACACGGTACTGCGTATTACTTTGCTTACCATTAGTTAGGCGTTTAGCTTGCTTAGTTTTTACATCAAACGCCCAAATATCGTATTTACTATAAGCAAGCACTTGGCTGCTATCGGTCATCCAACCAGCAAAACCATAACCAGGTTGGGTAGAAGGGTAGTCGTGTTTATCATCAGCAAAGGTTGCCTGAATCGCTTTTGTAAGCGGTGTTACTTTATTATTTTTTAAATCTTTTAACTGTATTTGGCTATCGCTAAAGTAAGCCGCAAATTCTCCATTAGGTGCAAGGTTCGGTTTAAACGGGTAGTTACTAATAATGGGAGTTTGTTTACCGGTGTTTATATTTACTGCAAAGTAATCAGCAAAAAAACCGCCGTACATTATTTTTTCTAAGTAGGGAATGTTAGATGAGCCAAGTAAAGACACATCTCGCTCAGGGTTTAGTGCAACCTCAGGCATGTTTGGTGTACTAAGTTGCGCAACTTTTTGCGAGTTAACGTGATATACCGCGCTGTAATGGCGGTTTTTATTAACTTCGTTCCATTGCTGTTCTTCACGCGGTTTTATTTGCGCATCGTTGTTGTGCCATACATCTAAACCTTTATGTTCACGTATGGTATCAAAGTCGTACAATGAGGCTTCGTCGGTATATTCTTTGGCTTTTACTTTAGCTGCTAATTTTGGATGGTTTTCAAAATATAAGCGCTCGCCATTTTCTGACCATTTAAGGGATGCTGTTTTACCTAAAACCCAGGTTTTATCAGGTGAGGCTATTGTTGAAAGTTTATCGTTTTTATATAGCTGTAAAGTGTAGCTTCGACGGCGCGTGTCATCATTTACATAATTACCTAATGTAAATGCTGCAATATTGTCAGTTGGGTGCCACGCTATTTTATTTGCGATTACGCCTGGTTCATCAATTAATACGCTGCTATTAAAGTCACTTAGCTCAATTAACGCTATTTGGTTGTTATTACCATCGCTGTAACTTTGACTCACTAATAGCTGGCTGTTGGCTGAGTTAATAGCATAGCTAAATACGTTTTCTATTGTATGGGTGCGTTTATCAGATAAATTTACGATAACAAGCGCATAGCTCTTATCTTTTTTATCGGGCGTGATAGCGTTGTCCTCTTCGTTTTTAGTGCTATCGGTTTTATCTTCTACTTTTGCGTCATCGTCTTTTTTATTCAAACGATAAACAAGCCACATACCGTCATCAGATAACGTGTAATCTTTTACATCAGCAAAGCTTTGTTGGGCACCTGATTGTGTGTTTACGAGTACCAGATTGTTTTTAAGTGTGTCTTTTTTTTTGGTTGTTTCTTTTTCAAGTAAGGTAGGTACTTGTGTAAAAGCGACCCAGTTAGCGGCTTTATTAATATGAGGCTTAGTGCCGCGCTCTACTTCTGCGATGAGAGTATTGCTTTGTAGTGAGTAAACTTGGCCAGTTGCATTTCCACGATACGGCGTTGCACTAAAAGTGAGTACTTGACCATTGTCAGATAGTTGCGTGCTTTTAGCTGATTTAAAACTAAAAACGTCTTTAAATTGTAGCGATTCTTTGGCGTGTATGCCGGTGCTAGTTAAGCTGGCAACGAGTGCCGTGCTTAATAAGGTGAGTTTTGTTTTCATTATTGATTCTCGTATTATGACATTGTTTCATTGTAACGAGTTTGGCTCACAATTCGAGCGGATCAGATAAATGGCAGCTACATACGACAAAACGACCCGTAGGTCGTTTTTTGGTATTTAATTTATTAATTTAGCAAACATTACAGCCAAATTTTTTGTAGCTCAAGCCATTGTTTTTCAAATTGAACACTTGGCTTTGCTTTAAAGTCGCTACGTACAAACTGATTCATTTTGCCTTCAACGTAGGCAAGTAAAAAGTTTGCAAGTGTAAGCTCATCACTTTGAAAGTTTTTACCTTCACGTAATTTACGCTCACGAAGTACTTGTTTAAACTGAGTTTCTAATTTTTCAAACAGACTTTGTACCCGCTCGCGTAAACGTTCCTGCTCACCTTGTAATGCGTCGCCAGTTAAAATACGAGTAATACCTGGGTTTTTTTCAGCAAAGGTTAGAAGTAATAATAGAATGTTATAAATGCGCGTTTGGCTTTCTTTTTCGTTTTCAATAATAATATTTATACGAGATAAAAGGGTATCTTCAATAAACTCAATTAAGCCCTCAAACATACGCGCTTTGCTCGGAAAATGACGGTATAGCGCAGCTTCAGACACACCCACCTCAGCAGCTAGTTTTGCTGTGGTGATGCGTTGTCCTAAATTAGTTTCTAACATTTGTGCGAGTGCTTGCAGTATTTGCTCTTTGCGATTACTTCTTTTTGTCGCAGGCATGAACATTCCTTTTTATTAGTTATTCTTAGTGGCGCAGTTAAGAACCCTAGTCATTTTTTGTTCAAATGATTGGCGTATGTTAATGTTTTATTCAGTTTGTTTCCAGCCTTTTTATAGATGTTTAGCCAGCTGTTCGATCACCTTGCGAGCTATTTCTATTTTACTTGTAGTTGGTAATTCTAGTTGTTCGTTATGCCAGTACAGTGTTAAAGCATTATGATCGGAATTAAACCCTAAGCCACTTTTTGATACGTCATTAGCGCAAATCATATCTAGATTTTTATTCTTTAGTTTACCTTTAGCATAGCTTTCTACATTTTGAGTTTCGGCGGCAAACCCCACAGTATAAGGACGGTTTTGTTTAAGGTTGGCAATAGCTGCAATTACGTCAGGGTTTTTAGTTAAAGTAAGAGTGAGTTCGTCGCCTTGCTTTTTCATTTTTTGAGTCGCAATGTTTGCAGCTCGATAATCTGCTACAGCAGCGCAGCCAATAAATGCATCTGATTGTGGTGCATAGGTAAGTGACTCAGTTAATAGCTCCTCAGCGCTTTCTATATTGATAAGGTTTACGCCAGTAGGGGCTTTTATAGTGACCGGACCCGAAATTAAATTAACCTTAGCACCGAGTTGCAAAGCGGCTTCTGCCAGTGCATAACCCATTTTTCCAGAGCTGTGATTTGATATAAAACGTACCGGATCGAGAGGCTCACGCGTTGGGCCTGCTGTTATTGTAATTGTTTTTCCTGCAAGTAATTGCGGTTGCTCTTTTGCTATACATAGCGCAACTAGCTCATGAGGCTCTAACATGCGTCCAGCGCCTATATCACCACACGCTTGCTCACCTTTACCCGGGCCCCAAATAAGTACGTTACGTGCTTTTAATGTGGCTAAATTAGCTTGTGTTGCTGCGTGTGCATACATTTGCTGGTTCATGGCTGGTGCAACTGCGACTTTTGCAGGCGTTGCTAGCAGTAACGTCGTTAGTAGGTCGTCAGCAATGCCGGCTGCCATTTTAGCAATAATATTACACGTCGCTGGAGCAACTAAAATTAAGTCAGCCCATTTTGCAAATTCAATATGCCCCATTGAAGCTTCTGCAGAAGGGTCTAGTAATGAGTCAGAGACTGTTTCTCCACTAACGGCTTGCATGGTCAGTGGTGTAATAAAGTGTTTAGCTGATTCAGTCATAACTACTTTTACTTCACAACCAGAGTCTTTTAATCGCCTAACGAGTTCTGCACATTTATAAGCTGCAATACCGCCGGTAATACCTAGTACAATTTTTTTGTTTGTTAAGTTAGTCATGGATGTTCATCAGTTTTTATTAAATATTGGGCTTAAAATAACAAATCTTTACCCATACAGCGAAGTTTTTTAATTCGAAATAACAGGCTAAATTTCAAATTTGCATTACATTTATAAGACACTTTCGCCTCTCAAGGATGAATAATGCAACTTACTTCACTACCAAACTCACTTCGACCTCGTGAAAAGCTCATAGCAAAGGGGGCTAAGGCGCTGACTGACGCAGAGCTTCTTGCCATATTTTTACGAACAGGGTTACCGGGAATGAATGTAATTGAGTTGGCTCAGCATTTATTAAACGAGAATAAAACACTTCATAATTTGTTTAATGCCAGCATTGAGGAGTTTTGCTCTCAAAAGGGGTTAGGGACCGCTAAGTATGTTCAGCTACAAGCTGTGTTAGAGCTAAGCCAACGTTATATGCAGGAGCGTTGCCAACGAGACGCCGTGTTTAATTCGCCAAACTCAGTTTACGATTACCTAACAATTCAAATGCGGGGCTTACAACAAGAAGTATTTATGGTGTTATACCTAGATAGCCAAAATAGATTAGTAAAAGATGAAATACTTTTTTATGGCACAATTAATTCTGCCAGTGTTTATCCGCGTGAAGTGGTAAAGGCTGCGCTTAAAAATAATGCAGCCGCTGTTATTTTTGCGCATAATCATCCAAGTGGTATTGCAGAACCGAGCCAAGCAGACAAACTTATTACTAATAAATTGCAGCAAGCACTGCAATTGGTCGACATAAGTGTGCTCGATCACATCATTGTTGGTGGAGAAACGTGTGTTTCGTTTGCCGAGCGAGGCCTGATTTAGCTTTGTTAGATACAGAAGTGTGTTAAAAATGAGCTGTTTAACGTGTTTTGGCAAATTAGTTTAATTTAAATGCAGTTTTTACTTTCCCTAAGGGCATTCGATCTTTATAATTAGCCGCTATCAAATTTACATATATGAGCTGATTGGATAGATCAGTGTTTGATCTTTGCCTGTAAAAGCTGTATAAAGAGCGCCCTTCGATTTATCTCTAGGGCGGAAATACACGGCCTTAGATTAAATTAAGCTCGAGCGAAGTTATTGGAGATATATAGACATGTCTAAAGTATGTCAAGTTACAGGTAAGCGTCCTGCGGTTGGTAATCACCGTTCACACGCGAGAAACGCGACTAGACGTCGTTTCCTACCTAACCTACAAACACACCGTTTTTGGGTTGAAAGTGAAAAACGTTTTGTAACATTACGCACTACTACTAAAGGTATGCGTATTATCGATAAAAAAGGCATCGACACGGTTCTTACAGAAATCCGTGCTCGCGGCGTTAAAGTTTAAGGATCTGAATCATGCGCGATAAAATCCGTTTAGTTTCAACTGCCGGTACTGGTTTTTTCTACACTACTGACAAAAACAAACGTAACATGCCTGAGAAGATGGAAATCAAAAAGTTTGATCCAAAGATTCGTAAACATGTTCTTTTTAAAGAAGCTAAAATTAAGTAATTTTAGTTCTTTTAGAATTTAAAAACCCAGCTTAGGCTGGGTTTTTTGTTTTTAAAAATATGATTAGTGAATTGATATAAAAAAACCTCGTTGGCATAACCAACAAGGCTTTTAAATCAATAAATGAAAACACAATTAGATTTTTGTGAATGCATCTTGTAGTGGTGGTACTACTTGCTTTTTACGGCTTAGTACGCCATCTAACCATACTTTATCATTCTCTGGTTTTACACCGTAAGCCTGCTCAACTAAGTTTGCATCGTCAGATACAATTAGCATTTCTGAGCCTTCTTTCATTATATCGGTAAGCAGTAAAAATACAGAGTGGCGATTACCCTCAACTTTTAGCTTAGCAATATCGGCTGCAAGGTCTGCTTTAATGTCGTCAAAAACAGCAAGGTCGATTACTTCTAGTTGGCCAATGCCTACTAGGTTACCGTTCATGTTGAAATCTTTAAAGTCACGCATTACTAAATCACGTGCTGGTGTGTCTTCTACCGCAGATTTAACACGGAACATATCCATACCCAGTTCTTTAAAATCTTCTACGCCTGCAATTTCAGCTAGCGCTTCAACACATTTAATATCGGCAGTGGTACATGTTGGTGATTTAAATATGACTGTGTCGCTTAAAATTGCACACATCATAATACCCGCGATGTCTTTAGGGATTTCTACGCTGTAGAAGTCGTACATCATTTTAATAATGGTGTTTGAACAACCAACAGGACGAATCCAGCATTCAAGCGGAGTAGATGATGTTAAGTCACCTAATTTGTGGTGATCTACCACGCCAACAACGCGAGCTTGGTCGATATCATCGGGTGCTTGTGTTTTTTCTGTGTGATCTACAATATACACATCTTCACCCGCGTAGCTTAATTTAAGCTCTGGTGCTTCGAAGCCAAATTTATCAAGGATAAATTGAGTTTCAGGTGAAATTTCACCAAGACGAGTTGGAATTGCAGGCTCATCGATTTGGTTTTTTAAATAAGCCAGTGCAATTGCACCACAAATAGAATCTGAATCTGGGATTTTATGGCCCACTACATACATAGACATTGACGGAACTCCTTTAAATTTGCCGATATTCTAACAAAGTCTGCGGCCTTTAACATATAGACAGCGCAATTAAGTTTTAGTTACACTTTAAAATCTTGAATTTACTAGGTGTATTAATATGCGACTGGGCCGTAAAGGTTGGAACAACGTTATAATATTTTCGATGTTGATTATGATCTTCTTCTTAAATGGCTGGCATAAGCAACTTTTGGGAGGGGAGGATAAACCAACATTACAAGCCGTACTCCCCCAGCAAAGTTTTGTACTGACACTGCAATTTGTTGATCAAAAAATTGAGCGAATAGGAACAAGCTGGCGTACAACCCCACTACAAAAAGACATACCGCTTGTGTGGCAAGCATCTGAGCAGCAACTTAGTGATTTAATTAACCAATGGCAAAGCGCGCAGTTAATGGGCGTTAACGAATCTGTTGTTTTTAATCCTAATGCGCCTTTATATGTTGCTACATTTGAGTTGGCTGGCGAGAGTTTACCTTGGGTTTATTTGCTTTATAAAGGCGATGGTCAATATTACTTACTCGAAAAGAGTAGCCAACGAATACTCGCACTCGATTTAAAAACTGCACAGCAGTTATTTCCTAGTTTTGATTTTTCACAAAGTGAGTCTAATTAATGCCTGAATTACCAGAGGTAGAAGTGAGCCGAATGGGCATCACTCCCCACGTACAAAACCAAGTAGTTACTAAGGTAAATATTTACAATGCCAGTATGCGCTGGCCAGTGCCTGATGACGTGTATCAGCTTGAAGGGCTAATTGTTACTAGTATTGAACGACGAGCTAAATACTTACTTTTACACTGTGAGCTTGGGAGCACTATTCTACATTTGGGTATGTCAGGCAATTTACGTGTTGTAGAAAAAAGTGAGCCGCTTAAAAAGCATGACCATGTAGAGTTTATTTTTGGCAACGGTAAAGCACTGCGCTTAAACGATCCTCGTCGCTTTGGTTGCTGCTTATGGCAAGAGCCTGATGAAGTGCATAAACTACTCTCTAAGCTTGGTCCTGAGCCGCTTACTGATGACTTTTTTGCTAAACGCGTGTACGAACAATCGCGCAATAAAAAAGTACCCGTAAAGCAATTTATTATGGATAACGCAGTGGTGGTTGGTGTTGGTAATATTTACGCGAATGAATCGTTATTTAAAGCGGGTATACATCCAAAGCGAGAAGCGGGAAAAGTATCGCTCAAACGTTATCAAGCACTTATCCCTATTATAAAAGACACGCTTGCTGCGGCCATTATGCAAGGTGGTACAACGCTTAAAGACTTTGCACAAAGTGATGGTAAGCCTGGGTATTTTGCTCAAGAGTTATTAGTATATGGGCGCAAAGGCAAGCCATGTATGACGTGCGAAAACGAATTAGAAGAAATTAGATTGGGGCAGCGCAGTACTATTTTTTGCTCAAATTGCCAAAAGTAGTTATCTAGGGCGTGTTGACCTTTCGTGATTGATTTTGCAGCAGACTGTTTGGTATTTAGGCAAGGCAGAGCCTATGTAGTGTGGTTATTCCCCATAAATTGGCGATAACGCAGCATAAATACCAAACATGCGCTGCCCTTTGGGTTCTTTCTAGGGGCGATTAACTCTTTGTTGCTCGATTTTTACTTAGCCCGCTAGGTTACAAACCTCGCGCCGCGATTAAATCGCCCCTAGATTGAACAAATTTCAATCCACAAAGTTCAACACGCCCTAGTTATTTGAATATTCAGTTATTTGAATTTTATCAATTCTAAACTTAATGAGATTTAAGGGCCAGCTTTAAAAGCGGGCCCTTAATTTTAAAGCTCAAACGGTGCTACACCGACCGCTTTCATTTTATATCCTACCTGCGCGATTTCGCCTGACCATGTTTCTGTACTTATTATTCCGGTTACAACGATTGCGTCGTACAAGCTATCTATAGGCACGCCACCTTTAATCGTTACATGGACTATTTGATTTGGCGGTGGCGGTGGTACGTGTATACAGGCGCCAAAATAAGGAACGAGTAAAAACTCGGTAATTACTTCGCTATCGCCCTCAAGTGGCACAACAAAACCAGGCAAACTCACCGATTGGCCATCAAGTGCCTTTACCACTGGAGCATCTAAATCGGGTTGCCCCCAGTTTTGATCGCTGCCTTCGTGATTAGCTTGTGCTTGAGTGTCTATTTGCACGTGGTTTTTAGGGATTAAGTCTTCCCAAAAAATTTCTTTTGGTGGATTAGCATAACTCGCTACGCTTATAAATAATAAGCCAATAGCAGCGATGTACTGAAAAGCTGTTTTAAAAAATGTCATAAAATCCCTAAAAATTATGCTTTTATACTCATACCATCGCTGAGTGAATAAAAATAAGCGCGAGTAGCGGGTATTAAGCCAATAATAAAACCGGCTGCCATAATAACGCCGATTAAGCCCAGTTCATAGTAAGAGAGTATTGTGATATTTACGCTTATACCGGCATGGCTTTGTAAGTAACCGCCGGCTGAAAAAATAACTAAATAGTAAAGTACACTACCTACTAGGCAACCAAGTAAAGTGGTCAGTAGTGACTCAATACTTATAAGTGTAAATAAATGCCAAGGGCGAGCGCCTACCGAACGTAATATAGCAAGTTCGCGACGACGCTGACTCAGGTTTGCGAGCAATGTCGTTAGCATGCCAAGTAGGCTAATTAACACGACAACAGCTGAGAATAGCAAAAGTATTTTTTCTACTATGGCGAGCATTTCCCATAACTCTTTAAGTGTTACGGTTGGCATAATCCCAAGCAAGGCTTCTGGCTTATATTGATTTATATTACGCCTAATTTGTAGTGTGTATAAAGGCGAATTAAATCCCATTAAAAATGCTGTAATTTGTTTTGGATGCCCAACTAGGTTGTTATGTTCGTCATGCTCATGCTCATGCTCATGCTCATGCTTAAGGCTAGCTTTACCGCCGTGAATTAAATCGATTGCAGCCAAAGGAATATGCAGCGTTTTATCAACAGGCGTGCCAGTAGGGTTTAAAATACCAACGACTTTAAATGGGTTATCGTCATGATGATGAAAGCTGGTATTACCCATACCGTGCGATATAACAATAGAGTCGTTAAGTTTATAACCTAATTTATTTGCAACTTCACTACCTAGCACCACTTCGTTAATTGCAGCAAAAGGGTGGCCTTTGTTAAAGGTTAAATTTTGTTTTTTTGCAAAGCGATAATGGCTAAAGTAATCAAGTGTTGTGCCTAGTACCGCTTGGCCTTTATGGCTGTCGCCTAGGCTTATAGGTATGCTCCATTTTACGCCTCGCTGACTTGTTATGTATTCATAACTTTTCCAGCTTACGCCGTTATTAGTATGGCCGACTCTAAATACTGACGAAAGCAGCAACTGTATGTCGCCGGTACGCGCACCAACAATTAAATCAGTGCCCGAAATAGTATTACTAAAACTACTTTTAGCATCAATTCGTACACGCTCAATACTTAAAAGTAACATTACACTAATTGCGATAGTAAATAATGTAAGCAGTACACTTGCGCGGCGGTTTAATAAGCTTTTGTAAGCAAGTTTAGCGAGAATCATACTTGTTCCTGCAAGCTTATAAGGTCAATGGAGCGGTCAAATAAAGGCTTTAGTGTTTCATCGTGGCTCACAAATACCAGCGTACTATTAGATAACTTTGCTTGTTCAAACAGTAGCTTTATAAAGCTCTCACGGTTATTTGTATCGAGTGCAGATGTGGGCTCATCAGCAATTATTAATTCAGGGCTGCCTATAAATGCGCGAGCTGCAGCAACGCGCTGTTGCTGTCCAATACTTAATGTCGCTACATCTTTATGGTGATACTGCGCAGTAAGGCCTAAAGCATTTAATAACCGCATCGCTTCTTTTTGTAAGGCAGAGTTTTTATTTGATGATTGCTTTAATATTTTTTGTTTTCGACTTTTTGAAAACTCACACCCAAGCGTTATATTTTCAATAGGGGTTAAATAAGGAAGCAGGTTAAAGTTTTGAAAAATGTAGCCAATGTGATCCGCTCTAAAAACATCACGGGTAGTATTGCTTAATGTAGTTAGGTTTTTGTCTAAAATTGATACCTCACCGCTAGTTGCTGTATTAATGCCAGCAAGAATCGCTAATAAGGTCGATTTACCTGAGCCACTAGGACCGTGTAAAAAAATATGCTCACCTTTTTCGATAACTAGCTCTTTTATGTTGAGCGTGGGTGAGCTATCGCTTTTATGCCACTTAAAAGTTACGTTTTTTAGGTTTATCATTATCTTGTTACCAACCCCAGTAGTTTAGATCTTTGCGCATTTTTAGCTGTCTTATTATATTTAATGGCTTGGGTTTTAGTTTTTCGTTACTTTGTAAAAATTCATTAGCTGCATTTAATACGCGTTGGCTAGATTGACCATCGGTATACGGATGAAGTTCCTGGCAATAGCTTTTAATATTTTGCATTAAATCACTAGGTTTAGTAAGCGCGTGTTCAATAGCTGCTTCTACTTCATCTGCGTCGGTAATATCAAGTAAATGAGGAAGTGGTTTTTGATTACAAAACGTGACTACCGGTTTACGTAGTAGTAAAAACATTAAAAGAACTGACGATGTATCGCACAGCATAACATCGGCAGCTTGCAGTAACGGCAAAACGTTATCGGTTTCAATAAATGTTAGATTTTCGTTACTCAGCGCTTTATATTTATTAACCCATTCGGCAGGCATTTTAGGATGAAACTGCATCAAAATACGCCACTTACCTTGTTCACTAAAATGTTTTATTTGCTCATATAATTTAGGAGCAAGTGATAGCTTTCGTGAGAAAGTAGAGCATATAAGTAAAGTAGGGCGAGGGTCGTCACTTACATAAGGATTATTTGAAGTATTGCTAAAAAGTGGATCGAGTGTTGGCCAGCCAGTTTCAGTTACTTTAAAGAAACCATGCTGCTTAGCTAGCTCTTTAAATCGGGTTGTTGTATTTGGGCCTTGCGTACAATATAAATCGTAACAACCACGAATAGTAAAATGACCACGATTACCTTCAGAGCTACGCTTTTCAGAATTAAAACCATGAAATACAGCTACTTTTTTACCCGGAATAAAGCTAGGTACTATATTACCCGGTATAAATGTAATGTTTGGAATCCAGCTTTTAACATCTTTTATGGTATGTAAACGCTGCTCGTTTGTGGTTAAAAAATCGGGGTTTACTTCGCTACCAGCTAAAAACCAGCGTACTTCACCACCATGTGCCAATATTTGCGCCTGCAAAGGTCTCAAGATAGCGTATGAATAATTCTGAGAAATATACATTAAGTATTTTTTATTTTTAGTGGCAGTTAAGTAGTTCAAGCTATCTCCTCAGGCTGGTTAGCACATTAAGTTTACCCCATTGCGACTCGCTTATAAATATATGCCTTTATTTGTTTTAAGCATCCGATTGAGCTTTGAGGTTGGCTAGATTATTATACAATCCATATAACCCCATACCATACTTTGCTCAAAGAGCATCCCTAACCCCGGAGATAGCATGACTAGCTATAAAGTTTTAGACGTAAACGATGATTTACCCATTCGTACCAAAGGTGAAGTACACAGCGGTAAAGTTCGTTCAGTTTATTGGTTAACTGATGAAGACAGCGCACGATTAATTAAAGACAAAGGCTACCAAGTACCGACAGGTACTGAGCTTGCTATTATGGTTATTTCAGATCGAATTTCTGCATTTGATTGCATTTGGCAAGGCGAAAATGGTTTAAATGGCGTACCGGGTAAAGGTATAGCTTTAAACTCAGTGGCAGCCCATTGGTTTAAGTTATTTGATAAAGCAGGCCTTGCGGGTAATCATATTGTTGATATTCCGCATCCGTATGTGTGGATTGTACGCAAAGCCAGTACAGTAAAAGTAGAGGCAATTGCTCGCCAATATATTACGGGTAGCATGTGGCGTGACTACGCTAAAGGCATACGTAACTTTTGTGGTATTGACTTGCCAGAAGGCTTAAAAGCGAACCAAAAGCTTGATAACGTTTTAATTACGCCATCAACAAAAGGTATTATTGAAGGCGTTGCTGATATTCCGCCAGTTGATGATGTAAATATAACTCGCGCTAACATTACTAATAACTTAGATGTATTTAACTTTAAATCGGCAGATGACGTAACCAAATACGAAAAACTGTTAGTTGAAGGTTTTAAATTAATTAGTGATGAGCTAGCGAAGCTTAACCAAATTTTTGTAGATACAAAATTTGAGTTTGGTTATGTAGAGGATTTAAATGGCGCGCAACAGCTTATATATATTGATGAAGTAGGCACGCCTGATTCGTCACGTATTTGGGATGAAGCAGCATACAAAAATGGTAAAATTGTTGAAAATTCTAAAGAAGGTTTTCGCCAATTACTTATTAATAATGTGCCAGAGAGCGACGTATTATTAAATAAAGATCGCATGAGTGAGCGTGAGCAATTAGCAAAAGATTATATTTTACCAGAATCAGTAATGCTTGAAGTGTCAAATACCTATGTTGGCATAGCGAGCAAAATTGTAGGTAAAGATATTGTGATCCCAGAGAATCCTCGCCAAGAAGTAATTACTATTTTAGATAATGATTACGGATTAATTGTTAAATAGCAGCACTTAAGTGCTAACAAAGCTAGTAACTAAGTCTTTATTTTTAGTTACTGGGCTATAATTCTTGCAATTAGTGCTCGTCTCTAATTAACTTAACCTAACATTAATATTTAGGTGTTGTTATGTTTGAACGGGCATTTCAAAAGTTTGCTAAAAGTCATTACTTTTTAGCTATAGGTTTGTTTTTTAGTCAGTTTGCTTTAAGTGCGAATCTTGAATTAGTAATAGAAGATCAACACGGCCAAAAGTTATCAGGTGCAGTGGTTGAGCTTAATATTGCTGACAAACAAGCCACACCATCAAATTTGCCCATTGCTATAATGGATCAAGTCCATAAGCAGTTTTTACCCGAATTATTAGTTGTACAACAGGGTCAAAAAGTTAACTTTCCTAACAGCGATAATATTCGCCATCATGTTTATTCTTTTTCACAAGCAAAGCCTTTTCAACTAAGGTTATATTCAGGGCAACCAAAAGAGCCCATTACGTTTGAGCAACAAGGGGTTGTTGTTTTAGGGTGTAATATTCATGACTCTATGGTTGGCTATATCTATGTAGCGAGTAGTGAATCCGTATATAAAACAGATAAAAAAGGCTATGTTAGTTTGCCTATTAATACGCTGCCTGCACAAGTGAGTGTGTGGCACCCTTTACAAACAGCGCCATTGGAGAATAAAAAAATGATAACAATCAATTCTCAAAAACAGTTACAGATAACAGTAAACACATCAACCCCAGCACCTAGAAATACCTTTGGTAGTAAGTTTAAGGCTGGTAATGACTAATAGTTTACGAAATCGCATAACCATTTTATGTGTTGGCTTAGTGTTATTAACCACTATGGTCAGCTTGTTTAGTTTTTGGTGGTCTACGAGTAAGTTTCAAGAAGAAAAAGTAAATCAAGACATTACCGTAGCGCAAAATGTTTATAAGCAATATTTAAAATCAAAAGAAAGCCTACTACTAACCGCAGCAAAAGTACTCACCTCCGACTTTGGTTTTAAGCAAGCTGTAGCAACGCGAGATGCCGGGACAATAAGCAGTGTGTTGTTTAATCATAGCCAACGTATTGATGCCGAATTAATGCTGCTACTTGATTTATCGGGTAAGCTAATTTCCGCCAATACTGACGAAGACGCTTTTGCACATAACTTAAAGCCGTTAATGGAAGAGCTTTTAAGTGCGCCAGAAGAGTCTAGTTTTGTGGTGCTAAATAACGAGCTTTACCAAATTATTTTATTACCCGTAAGAGCGCCACGTACAGTGGCCTATAGTTTGGTGGGTTTTAAAATTGATGACAATGTAGCCCATGAACTAAAAAGCTTAACAGGCATGGATGTGAGCTTTATAGGTAGCGCTGACGATATTGTTATTAGTTCATTAGCTAATCGCCCTGAGCAATTTGAACCTGTTAGCTATTTTAGTACCGTAACCACATCGCGTTTTTTTGGTGAGTATTTGGTGTATCGTAACCGAGATATAGATTTACCATCGTTGTTGACCCATCCTATAATTATTTTACTGAGCGCCGATTTAACACAAAGTTATAGTGACTTCGAAAAACTTCTTTTTACACTTATTATTTTAGCTATTTTAACTATGTTTGTAGGTGTTATTACGAGCAGCATATTTGCAAATAACTTAACTACGCCACTTACTCAACTAGCTGTAATAGCAAGGCAATTTGCACAAGGTAATTATGCTTTTGAATTTAAAGGGCGAAGGCAAAGTACCGAAATAGACACGCTAGTCGCAGCGTTTGATAGCATGGGTAATGATATTAATCAGCGCGAGCAACAAATTAGCTTTCAAGCCAGACACGACTCCCTAACAGGCTTTTATAACCGCTCAGCCATGCTTGAGGTGCTTGATGAAGAGTTAGATTCATCAGCCGAGTATACGCTCGTTGCAATAGACATAAAAGGTCTTCGCCATATAAACGATAAGCTCGGTCCGCGCATTGGTGATGACTGCCTAAAGGCGGTTGCTTGCAGAATAAGTGAGTTTTCGGATGAGTTAGGGGGCTTTCATGCTCGTATTGGCGGCGATGAGTTTTTAACTGTGTTTCCGACTGCGGCAGCGCGCGAACACAAAAGCGGTATTGTTGGCTTAATGGCACAATTACAAGCGTGCTACACCATTCAAAAACTAAAAATTAACTTACGCTTTAGTGCGGGCATTGTGCAGTATCCTACGCAAGGAATTGCAAGTGATGACTTAATGCGCCGCGTGCTAATTGCTGTTGAAAGTGCTGCAAACACACAAGAGAGCATACATTATTATCAAAATGGTGAAGACGAGGCGCACTTAGAGCGCTTAATAATGCTTGATGAATTAAAGCAGGCTATTAGTGATGACGATGGTCAATTGTTTATGACTTATCAGCCAAAATTACATTTGAAATCGCAAAAAATAGATAAAGTTGAGTCGCTTATTCGCTGGCAGCGAAAAGATGGTAGTTGGGTTAATCCTGAACTGTTTATTGACTTAGCTGAGCAGTCGGGCCTTATTGTTGAGCTTACAGGGTGGGTTGTTAATACGGTTGTAGCACAAGTAGCGGATTGGCAGTCTAAAAATATAAACTTACAGGCTGCAATAAATGTATCTGCGCAAGATATAGCATTTCCGGGCTTTCATGCTGCATTAGTTCGTACGCTTAAAAAGTACAAAGTAGATCCTAAGCTGATTACTATTGAGCTTACTGAGCGCGATATGATCGAAAACGAAGAAAAAGGTATTAAAGCGCTCGAAAACCTAAAGGCAATTGGCGTTAAAATATCATTAGATGATTATGGTGTAGGGCAAACATCACTTGGTCGATTAAAAATGTTACCGATTGATGAACTTAAGCTAGATAAGTGCTTTATCCTAAAACTTGATGAATCGCAAAAAGATCAATTTATAGTGCAATCATCAATTACGTTGGGGCATCAGCTAGGTTTCTCGGTTGTAGCTGAGGGGGTTGAAACACTTGGCTCATTAAATTTACTTAGAGGTATGCAGTGCGACCATGCACAAGGTTATTATTTAAGTAGGCCTTTAAAAGCAGAACTATTAGAAGAGTGGCTGGAGGAATACTATGAAAAAAATTAAATGCTTATTAGCAAGTTTGTTTTTAATAAGTAGTTTACCTAGCATTGCAAGTAATGGAAAACTGCTAGCTACGCCGGGTGTATCTCAAATAGAGGGTAGCGGCGGCGGCGGAATTGTACCGTGGGCGCAGCTTGCCGGATATGCCAGCGAGGATGAGTTTTCTGTAAATGGTTTTTGTAGCCGCGCAGATGTAACCGACTACACACTTGACGTATGTGGTGCACAACTTAATTTATTTAATCGCGTTGAGCTCAGTTATGCCCAACAGCGCTTTGATGTACCAGCACTTGATGCTGAAATAGAGCAATCAATTACAGGTGCTAAAATACGTTTATATGGCGATATTGTTTACAGTGATTGGCCACAACTTAGCTTAGGTATTCAGCATAAATCACTGGATGATGGCAGTATTGCAACACTTGTAGGCGCAGAAGATACTAGCGGCACTGACTACTACCTCGCTGCTAGTAAGTTACATTTGGGGGCTATTGCTGGTTATAACTGGTTTTGGAACGTAACCACACGATACAGCGAAGCTAATCAACTTGGTTTGCTTGGCTACGGTGGAGAAAATGGTAGTGGTAAAGTGCTATTTGAAGGCAGCACAGCACTATTTTTTAGTCGTGAAGTCGCCGTAGGTGTTGAGTATCGTCAAAAATCAAATAACTTAAACTTAGGCGAACAAGATTGGAAAGACTTATTTGTAGCATGGATGCCTAATAAGCACGTAAGTGTGACAGCGGCTTACCTTGATTTAGGAAGCATTGCAGGAGCTGACGATCAAACAGGTTGGTATTTATCGGTAACAGGGTATTGGTAATGAAAAGCGTTGGTATTTTTATAGTATGCGTAGGATTGCTTTGTAGTTGTGCTAGCTCAACACAATTATCGCTTTATCAAAAGCTCGATGGTAAAGCGGGGATAGGCAGAATTGTTGATAGCTTTATCTATCAAATAGGTAATGACGAGCAGATAATTCATTACTTTGAACACAGCAATATAGCGTACTTTCGCCAAGGGTTTATTACTCATATGTGTATGTTAGTAGAAGGCCCATGTACATACGATGGCGACTCTATGGTAGCAATCCATACAGGTATGCATATTACAGAGAAAGACTTTAATCATGTGGTTGATTTACTTATAAATGCAATGAATGAGCAGAACATTAGCCATAGTTTGCAAAACGATATTCTCTCTAGAATGGCACCACTTCGTGGTGAAATTATAAAAATGTAGCCATAAAGGCTTTAAAGTAATTATTAAGTAAAGGGAACCTTGCTTTGATGTCATTGTCCACTTAGAATTATTTCATAAAAACAATAATTGGCAAATATAGCTTGTATGGCTTACCTATTTATCTCTCGCAAAAATGTACACGCAAAATACTATAGAAAAATAATCAAAAAATTGTCGATGGATTGCCAATTACATATCATGGGAGCCCCTAAGCTTTCTGCTGTTAAGTATTTAAAAGATGCGTTTCAAGTTAATTTTACTGATGTAGTTAACTCTCAGCTAAAACGCAAAAGAGCACGTAATGCTATCTGGAATAGTCCTATTATTACTGCTGTTTACAGTGCTGGGTTAGTTTTATTTGAACGATTACGATACGCTAAGTATTTAGCCTTATTAACCGAGACTAATCCTGACTGCATTGTTATTTGGAACGGCAATAAACTTCCAAATACGACCGTTGCTATGGCTGCAAAAGCATTAGGTGTTAAGCAGTTTTATTATGAAAATGGTTTACTACCCGGTACAAGCAGTTTAGACCCTAATGGTATTAACTATAATGCGTCGTTAAGCCGTGACCCTTCTTTTTACCTAAATTTTGACCCACAAAATAAGCTAAATTTTTGTGCGCCGGATTTAATTCCAAGAGCTGATCATAAAAAGCGCTGTGAATTTGAATGCGCCGATGTGCCAGAACGCTATATATTTGCGCCTTTTCAAGTACCTCATGATACTCAATTAGCTAGCTTTTCTCCGTGGATAAACTCTATGGACATGTTTTACGACGAGGTGATTAAAGCGGTCAAAAGCTTAAACGATCCAAGTTTAAAAGTGGTTTTTAAAGAGCATCCGTCGTGGCATAAACATTACGCTCATCTTTATGAAAAAGATCCGATTGCAATTTTTGCTAATGGAAATCAAACAAGTGATTTGATTAAGTGCGCTGAAGCCGTATTAACGATTAATTCAACGGTCGGCTTAGAAGCATTGCTGCTCAATAAACGAGTTTTAACTCTTGGACAAGCCTGTTACAACATTGAGGGTTTGGTAAAGCATGCAAGCACTGCAGAGCAGCTAGCAGAGAATATGAACGAAGTAGTGCAGGGCTGGCAACCAAATACATTATTAAAGGATAAGTTTTTTAGCTTTATTGAACATGTATATTGTATTCCTGGCGTTTGGAAACACACTGAAGATAAACACATTAAAGCGATTGAAGCGCGTTTTACGGGTAATGACGAGTTTGCTAAGTATCATGGTGATAAGGAATCGTAGTGAAAAACCTAATTAGCTGTCAGCAATTACACGATCAACTTAATAATCCTGCATTAGTGATATTTGATGCAGGTATGCTGCGCCCAGGTGTTTTGGGTGCTTATTCGCCTCAAGCAATGCTGCCTAGCGCTAAACGTTTTGACATAAAAAACGAATTGGCCGATAGATCAAATCCCTTACCAAGTATGGTATGCAGCGAGCAGCAGTTTACCCACGTGATGCAAAATGCAGGTGTAAATAACGACTCGTTTATAGTTGTATACGAAGATGGCGGTTTATTTAGCGCAGCAAGAGCGTGGTGGATGTTTAAAGCTATGGGGCATCACAATGTTAAAGTACTCAGTGGTGGCCTTAAAAAGTGGTTAGAGAGCGATTACGCCACACAACAAGGTTATAGCAAAGCATTAGGTAAAGGTGATTTTACAGCAAACTATAATTCTGAGTATTTTATTAATAGCCAACAAGTGGTTGACGCAATCGATGAGCCTAACACTGTATTGCTAGATGCACGTGCTTATAAACGTTTTACAGGCGAAGAAAGTGAACCCCGAAAAGGCATGCGTAGTGGGCATATCCCAAATAGTCGCTCGTTGCCTTTTATGAATTTACTTAATAAAGGTGAAGCAAAACCACTTACTGAAATTAAAGCGATATTTAATGACGTGGTCGGGGATGCACAGCAGCTACAATTTAGCTGTGGCTCAGGTATTACAGCCTGTATTTTAGCGTTATTTGCTACCGAATGTGGTTACAGTAATTTAAGCGTTTATGATGGCTCGTGGAGTGAGTGGGGCGCAAGTAACTCGCTGCCTATTACCAAACGTGAATAAGTTGAAATAGTACAGCAGCAAATTTATTGTAGGCGCTTTGCTTGCTAGCGCGCTTAATTTACACATGGTTATATTAACAATCTTTTGCGTGAGCAAGCTTCACGCCTACGTGGAGGTAATTTTAAACATTGATTACCACTGAGAACACCGAGGCGCTTTGCGCTACACAGAGGGAAATAATAATATTTGTAAGTCGCTTCTGCTGAATTTTTACTTACCTTATCTGTGGTGAAATAATACGAAAGCGCATTAAAACTTTTTACAGTTTGTATCCATAAGGGCAATTTTTACAACCATTTTTGCAGCACGAACCACGCTTTAAAAAAAACCACTTACTAAATACCATGTAGCCATTTTGCATGGTGTAGTCGAGTTCTTCGATTAAATTGTCGTTACCTCTAAATTGTTTTGCAAAGTCTATTTGGGTTTTAATAGGTTGTGTATAAACACCCTCTAAAAAAGTATTTATTTTATTAAGTGTGCACCTGCGGCATAAACAACTTGTTGCTGAGGTGTCTAGCGGTAAAATAGCAGGCAGTTCGTTGCACCAACATGCCGATATATTATCTACATTACACGTTACAGTGGTATGGCATTGAGTGCAGTTAAGTTGAGTCATTATAATTCTTTTTAGTAACAGTGAGCCAAGAATAACAAATATTATGAATACACAAAAAGCATTAGCTGAATTTATTACGTTTGGCGAGCAAAGGGACGAAGCTATATCGGTTATTGTTTCAAGCCCTGCTGATAGCGATAAAACTCATTATACTCTCTCAACCGAGATTTTAATTGATGTGTTAAAACGTTGTTTAAGTAACGAAATAGACTTGGATGATTTAGAGCTTTGGGCAAACGTAATTGAATCGCGGGATGATATTGATTGTGCTGAGCACGAAGGTTTTATTTATGCGCTCAGTAATAGTGAGCAAATGGGAGAGCTTAATAAGCAAAAGTTAATACAACTTCTTGCTTTGATAAGCTAATTTATTTCCGTACAAAAAAATCGCGCTGTTGTAAGTGCGATTTTTTATTTTACTAAACTGACAACGTGTTTACTTATGATATCCCAAACACGTTTCTACTTCGTTTTTAGAGCCTAAAATAACGGCTACTCGCTGGTGGATTGCATCGGGTTGAATATCCATAATACGCTCGGTACCGGTTGAAGCGATGCCGCCAGCTTGCTCTACTAGCATAGCCATTGGGTTTGCTTCGTAAAGTAGGCGCAGTTTATTAGGTTTGTTTGGATCTTTAGTATCGGTAGGGTAAGTAAAAATACCACCACGGCTAAGTACGCGATGAACATCGCCCACCATTGCTGCAATCCAGCGCATATTAAAGTTTTTAGCACGAGGGCCGGTATCACCCGCTTCTAGGTCATTAATGTAGCTTTGCATTGCTGGTTGCCAATGGCGTTGATTAGACGCGTTAATAGCAAATTCGTTAGTATCAGCAGGAATGTCAGCAAAATCTTGTGTTAGTAAAAAGCTGCCTTGCGTTTTATCAAGGGTAAACATGCGCGTGCCTTTACCTGTGGTCAGCGCAAGCATAGTTGACGGGCCGTAAAGTACGTAACCTGCTGCAACTTGTTTGTGCCCTGGCTGCATGAAAATGCTTTCGTCAGCGGCGTCAGAACCTTCAGGCGCTTCCATAATAGAAAATATGGTACCGACAAGCGAGTTAATATCGGTATTTGACGAGCCATCTAATGGATCAAATGCCACTATAAATTTAGCGTCTGGGTTACCTGCTACTGTGTAGTCTTCTTCTTCAGAGGCGATTGCTTTAACCGTACCTGATTCCAGTAAAATATCTTTTAACAGCTGATTAGATAATACATCGAGCTTTTTTTGAGTTTCACCTTGAATGTTTTCATCAAGGGTTGAGCCTAATACGCCAGAAAGCGCGCCTTGACCAACGCGAAACGAAATTTCTTTACATGCCGCTAAAATTGTTCGAATTAATGATAAAAGTTCTCTTGAACAACCATCTTCAAGTAATACTGGAGGGAGTCTACGCATTCTATTTTCCTGATAACGTGTTAAAACCAATCATAATGTGAGAGAGATTAGCTTAGAGCGCTGAAATTCGTCTTAAATAACTGTATTGTTTAAATAGCACCCTATAATGGGACCACCTAATCGTACTTAAAACACAAATAACAAAGATAAGATTATGAAAAAAATACCACTACTAAGTTACATATTCTTTACTGTGCTGTGCTCTATCATAACTCAAGCGCACGCAGCAATTAAGTCAATTGATGAATTTACTACGCAAATGAATCATTTTCCGGGCTATTATTCGTTTTTTTACGATACCCAAAACGGAAAAGTATATTTAAAAGTAGATAAGTTTGAACAACAATTTTTACTGCAGCAAAGCTTGCCTTACGGTATTGGCTCTAACGACATAGGCCTTGATAGAGGTCAGCTTGGTAATACTCACCTTGTGCAGTTTGAGCGTTTTGGCGACAAAGTAATGCTGCGGGCTGTAAATACTTACTATCGTGCCAACACAAGTAACAAGGCCGAACAGCAAAGCATTAAAGAGGCGTTTGCATCAAGTATACTTGCTGGTTTTAAAGTGGTCGCAGAAGATAAAGCCACAGCACTTATTGATTACACACCTTATTTATTAAGTGATGTACACGGCGTAAGCCGAACGCTTGCGGCGCGTAAGCAAGGTAACTTTAGCCTTGATGAGTCACGTAGCGCCGTTTATATGAATCGCTCAAAAGCATTTGTAAAAAACACCGAGCTTGAAGCCGTACTTACATTTAAAGGCACAAAACCAGGTGAATTTGTTCGCCAAGTAAGTGCCGACCCTTATGCGCTTACTGTTCATATGCATCATTCACTTATTCAATTACCAGACGATAACTACACGCCCCGTAAGTTTAATCCGCAATCAGGTTTTTGGAGTATAGAACATAAAGATTACGCAGCGCCGCTTGGTGACTCTATGTACGTGCGTTATATACCGCGCCATCGTTTAACTAAAAAGGATTCAAGTTTACCTATTAGTGAGCCTGTTAAACCAATTGTATATTACCTTGATCCTGGCGTACCAGAGCCCGTTAAAAGCGCTTTGCTTGAAGGTGGAAAGTGGTGGAACGACGCATTTACGGCGGCAGGATATAAAAATGCATTTATAGTAAAAGTGCTGCCAAGTAGCGCCGACCCTATGGATATTCGTTACAACGTCATTCAATGGGTACACCGTGCAACGCGTGGTTGGTCATACGGAAGTTCGGTGATCGACCCACGTACAGGTGAAATACTTAAAGGGCATGTAACACTCGGCTCATTGCGTGTTCGCCAAGATATTTTAATAGCTGAAGCACTCGCTGCTCCTTATTTAAAAGGTAATGAAGTTGCTAAAAACTTGCAAGCAATGGCGCTTGATCGTATTCGCCAATTAAGCGCACATGAAATTGGCCACACGTTAGGTATTTCTCATAACTTTGCAGCATCGGTAGGGGATAGATCCTCAGTAATGGATTACCCACATCCGCTACTTAGTTTTAATGAACAAGGTAAGCTTGATGTAACGCGCGGCTATGCAACAGGCATGGGCGTGTGGGATACCCAAGTAATTAAATATGGCTATAGCGATTTTACTAACCAAGATGAAAGCGCAGAACTTGCTGCTATTTTAAAAGAGAACAAAGCCAAAGGCCTTGAGTTTATATCAGATAGTGATGCTCGTGCTAAAGGTGGCGCGCATCCAACAGGCCATTTATGGGATAACGGCACTAATCCTTCGCAGGAGCTTTTACGAGTACTCGACGTACGTAAAAAAGCGCTTTCGCAGTTTGGTATTAATAATATTAAAACGGGTGATTCATTATCGCAATTAGAGGAAAAACTAGTCCCGCTTTATCTGTTTCACCGTTTTCAGGTTGAGGCTGCGGTTAAGCTTATTGCCGGTGTTGATTACGAATACGAAACACGCGGTGACTCACCCGTAAAAGGCGCACAAGTCGTTAATAAAAAAACACAGCAAGAAGCGGTAAACGCTATTTTTGCAACGCTTAAGCCAAGTAACTTATTACTTCCTGAATCTGTGTTATCGCTAATTCCGCCAAAAGCATATGGCGAGTCTAAATCGCGCGAGAGCATAGTTGGGCGCACAGGGTTAACGCTCGATGCAATGGCATTACCCGAGGTTGCAGTGCAGCACAGCTTGTCGCTTTTATTAAATGCACAGCGTTTAAATCGCTTAGCGCAGCAGCAAGCGCGTAGTAATGACTTTTATAGTTTAGATGAGTTACTTGAGGAGCTATATAGCCAAGTGTTTAACGTGTCATCACCTAATACAATGACAGGTAAAATCACTCAGCGCGTGCAATTTTTAACAGCAAAAGCTATGGCTGATTTAGTAGCAAGCGATAGTGCAAGTCCTGAAGTGCAAGCGCAGTTACGTTACTACCTAGTTAAGTTGAGTGAAGACTTTAACCAAAACTCAATGCTGAGCCATACAAGTACTGGCGAGAGTGCGTTTAAGCAATATTTAGCTGAGCAAGTAAATCAGTTTTTAATTAAAGGGCAATGGCCAAACAACTTTAAAGTGCTGCCAATCCCACCGGGCTCACCAATTTAGAATAAAAAGTAGAAGCGCTTATTTTTAATCAATCATAAAGCAAAACACCGAGTATATTTATACTCGGTGTTATTTTATTCTAAAAACGAATACGTACACTAAGACTTTATTTGCACTAAATCGTAATCGGCCATACCAGGTACTATTGCCTGTAAGCGAGACTCGGTTACATCGAGTGCATTTAAACATTCGCAATACTCAGAAGCTTTAAGCTCTAATTGATGCGCCTTTTTTTGTAGCGACTTATCAATTTCTCTTGAGATAATATCCATGCGTTGCCCCATGTCGTTAATGCGATCTTCTATATTACCTTCACGCGATTTGAACGCATCTCCGAGTGATACCAAAATAGCACCTAACGATCCATGCACTGCAGAGTGAATTTGCTGGCTGATCTCTTTAGTAAAAAAATCATCTATTTGCGAAAGTGATTGAGGGGCTATAAAAAAGAAGTCATCGCCGCGCTTAAACTTATCCATTAGCGCGCGCTCTACATACTTTAGTTGTGTTTTAAGTACTTCAGGCTCTTTATCTGACATACCTTCAACTACGTGTTCAATAGCGCTTAAACCTAAGTTAACACCATCGGTAGCAAGGTTTACTAATTCGGGGACTGTGTGGCGAATACCATTACTAAACTGTTCGAGTACTTTGCTTTCGTCATCGCTTAAATCAACCCAATAACCGCGAATAAATAGTTGGTTATTGTTATTAATTTGTACACGAGTCTGGCCTTTATCTAATATGCGAATCGCATCGTCAGTGATAATTAAACCATGACGTAATTCAACATCGCATTGGGCTTGAGCAAAGACACTGCTGCTTGAGAGCGCTATGGACAACGCCAATATCGAACGAGATAGAAACGCCATAAACACCTCAAAAAGACTAAAATGGAAGGCGAGTAGGTTAACAAAAAAACAACTTTATGCAAGGGAAAATAAACCTATCAACTATCTCACACAATAGCTGTATAGAGCGCAGCTTGAGTTTTTAGATACGGCTATGTTGAGAAAAATCAACAGTACAACAAAGGACTTAGTATAAAGCTAAAGAGGTAGGGTTAGCTTACATTTAAATAAGAACACGTGGTTTTTAAAATGAAGTTTAAAAAGATACAGCTATTTAGTTAATTAAGCTTCTAATAGCTGACTCCAAATTTACTCTGGAGTCAGCTTAAAAGACTAGCGGTTAAAAGCCAAAATTTCTAGTGTGAAACTACTATTAATCGAATTGCATCAAGTTGTAACTGCGTTTTTTCAATATACGTAGTTAGGTCGTTGCGTTGCTTATCGTAGAAGGTAATTTCTTCTTGGCGAATATTTGGGTTAATTTGCTTAAGGGCAACAAGTCGTTCTTGCTCGTCACTGAGTGACGTTTGCATTTTAACAAGCGACGCTGCGCGAATAACTTCAAGCTTTTCTTGTGCCATATCTTTAGCGGTAGTAATCATAGGGTGAACAGCGCTTTGTAGTGCACCTGCAAGTTTACTTGCTGTTTGGCGGCCAACGGCTGATAACTGCTGATTAAAGCCTTCAAATGCCACATTCTCACCTAAATTATTACCTGCTTTATCAAGCAATATACGAATTGGTGTAGGCGGTAAAAAGCGACCAACCTGTAATACTTTTGGTGCCATTGCTTCTGCAACAAAAATAAGCTCAACAAAAAAGGTACCAGGCGGTAACTTTTTGTTTTTAAGCAATGCAACCGATGCGCTACCAAAGTCGTCGTCACAAATCATATCCATGGTGCCTTGCACCATTGGGTGATCCCAACTAACAAAGTGCACGTCTTCTTGCGAAAGTGCCGTGTCGCGATCAAAGGTAACGGTCATACCGTCTTCTTTAAGCGATGGGAATGATGGGTTTAACATATGCTCAGTTGGCTTTAAGATAATGGTATTTTCGCCTTTATCTTCTTGGCTTACGCCAAATGTGTCGAACACGTTGATCATGTAGCTTGGTAATTCAAACTGATTGTCGAGTTTTTCGATTTCAGCTACAAGTGAATCTGCAGCACCTTGACCCGATGAATGTAGCTCTAGTAAACGATCTCGTCCGCTTTCCATTTTTTTACGCAATACGGCATTTTGCTGTGCTACTTGCTCAAGTAATGGATCGAGTTCGTCTTCATCGCAGTTATGCGCAGAAATATATTCAAGTAGATCATCACGGAACTCTTTATAAAGCATTTGGCCTGTTGACGAGGTAGATTCGAATGCATCTAGACCTTCGTTGTACCAACGTAGCAATACTTCTTGAGCGGTGTTTTCAAAATATGGCACATGAATGTTCACATCTTGCGTTTGACCTATACGGTCTAATCGACCAATACGCTGCTCTAGTAAATCTGGGTTCAGTGGTAAATCAAACAGTACTAAGTGATGCGAGAACTGGAAATTACGACCTTCTGAGCCAATTTCTGAACACAGTAATATTTGTGCATTATCGTACTCGTCTGCAAAAAATGCAGCAGCGCGGTCACGCTCAATAATAGACATACCTTCGTGGAATACCGACGCTTTAATTGCTTCGCGTTCACGCAGTATTTGCTCAAGGCTGATAGCTGTTTCAGCTTTAGCACATATAAGTAGTACTTTTTCGCGCTTAAGCGTTTTAAGAGTGTCGATTAACCAATCTACACGTGGGTCAAATAAACCCCAGCTTGCGCTTTCGCCTTCAAACTCTTGAAATATTTTTTCAGGAAAAAGAGCGCGGTGTGCACTTAGTTCAGGGTTTTGAATGCCGCCCATATTACCGAGAACCGACATAGCCGTTTTATACTGTTTTGGCAGTGCCATAGGGTAGGCGTGTAATTTACGACTTGGGTAGCCATCAATGCCGCTGCGGCTGTTTCGAAATAATATGCGACCCGTGCCGTGGCGATCGAGCAGCATGTTAAGTATTTCTTTACGTGCTGGTAAATCACCTTGCTGTGCTTTTTCAAGAATATCAGTAATATCGGTTTCTTTTAATAGCTCAATTAGCGTGGCTTTGGCTGTGTCGTCTAGCCCTTGCTCTTGCAGTAATTGATTTGCAGCTTCAGCAACGTCTTTATAATTTGCTTCTTCTTCTTTAAACACGTCGTAGTCGTAAAAACGGTCAGGATCGAGTAACTGTAAACGTGCAAAGTGACTGCTGTGACCAAGTTGATCAGGCGTTGCGGTAAGTAAAATAAGGCCAGGAATATCTTGGCTAAGCTCTGCCATACGTTGGTATTCTGAGCTTGGCTTGCCGTTATTTATACTTAGGTGATGGGCTTCATCTATAACTAGTAAATCCCAATCAGCAAGTGTTGCTTGTTCAAACCAGCGTTTTTTCTTGGTTAAAAACTCAAGACTGGTAAGTACTAGTTGCTCTGTATCAAACACGTTTGGAGAATCTGCAAACGCTTCGTCGCAGCGTTCTTCATCAAAAATAGAAAAGTGTAAGTTAAAGCGGCGTAGCATTTCTACTAACCATTGGTGCTGTAGATTCTCTGGTACAACAATAAGTACGCGGCTCGCACGACCACTAATAATTTGTTGATGTAAAATCATGCCTGCTTCAATTGTTTTACCAAGGCCTACTTCATCTGATAAAAGTACGCGTGGTGCAAAACGTTTACCCACTTCTTGGGCAATATAAAGCTGGTGCGGAATAAGATTAGCACGTTGACCAATTAAGCCTTTAATAGGCGATTGTTCACGTTCAAATTTATGTAACCACGTTTGGTAGCGAAGTGTATAGCGATCAAAACGATCGACTTGGCCCGCAAATAAACGATCTTGTGGTTTATTAAACTTAATAAAATGATCTAAAAAGGTTTCTTTAAGCTTGGCAGTTTCGCCGTTATCAACACGGGTGCCGTGATAACACAGTAACTCGCCTTGTACTTCAATAGACTCTACTTCTAATTCCCATTCTTCAACGCTTTTGATCACATCGCCAGGATTAAATGCCACACGGGTAACAGGTGCTTCTGCCGAAGAATAAACACGGCTCTCACCACTGGCAGGAAATAATATGCTGACCTGACGGCCTTCAATGGCAACAACGGTGCCTAATCCTAAATCTGACTCTGTATCACTGATCCAACGCTGACCTAAGGAAAAATTCATGTATGTCTCGTCTATGATGAAAAAGGCGGCTATGTTACCTGTAAGCTAACACCACTGCAAGGCGCTATTTGGCTCACTTTTAATTAATTTTGTAAGTGTTAATTATTACTATTAAAACAACTTGTTTATGACTCTTTTTTAGGTAAATCAAAACTAATTACAGTTTGTAATAAAACGGACTTTTATGACAAATAGACTAAACTTACATTATGCCTTGGCAATTAAGTATTGCAGGTTTAAGTTTTGCCCGTTTTACTTAGTTATTTTGGTATAGCATAAAAATCATAAAACGTAAGGAAAGTGCTATGGAAAAAGCTTCGAACCTTGAAAGTAAAATGTATGTGCTAGATACCAACGTACTACTTCACGAACCCCTCGCTTATTTGTCTTTTCAAGAACATGACGTTGTAATTCCGATGACAGTGCTTGAAGAGCTTGACCACATAAAAGACAGAAAACACGACGTAAGCCGCGATGCGCGCGTCGCTATTCGTGGATTAGATGAAGTACTTAAAAATGCAACGCCTGAACAAATGCTACAAGGCGTGGCGCTGCCGAGTAACAAAAAGGCAAAAGCGAGCTCTGCAGGTACCCTCATTATTGTAAACGACCATTTATTTGCCGACTCCATTTCTGGTTTGCCTGGTAACGAAAACGACCATCGTATTATTAATTGCGCCGTGTATTTACAAAAGCAGCACAGTGATTCAAAAGTTATATTAGTAACAAAAGACATAAACATGCGTTTAAAGGCCAAAGGCGCAGGGCTTAAGTATGTTGAGGATTACCGTACCGACCAACTTATTGACGATATCAGCTTACTCACTAGTGGTTATAAAAAAATTGAAGGTGATTTTTGGGACCATGTAGGGGAATGTAATACGCAGCAACACGGACGCGATACGCTTCATCATGTACCTAAAAACTTAATACCTGATGTATTTTGTAATGAATATTTACTTGATGGAGGGGATCAGTTTGCGGCGCGTGTTAAATCGTACGATAACGAGCACATAACGCTAAAAGATATTGGTGTTGAGCGTTTAATGCATCAACAAGCATGGGGCGTTAAGCCCAAAAATATTTATCAGGGAATGGCGCTTGATGCGCTGCTAGATACAAGTATTGAACTTGTTATTTTAACAGGACCAGCAGGGTGTGGTAAAACCTTGTTAGCACTTGCCAGCGCCCTTGAGATGGTCATCGAAAAAGGTATTTACGATAAAGTAATAGTAACTCGTAATACCCCAGAAATAGCAGAGTCCATTGGCTTTTTACCAGGCACTGAAGAGGAAAAAATGGCGCCGTGGCTTGCAGCCATTACCGATACGCTGGAGGTATTGCACAAAGGCGACGAAAATCCGATATCAAGCCGAAACTACATTATGGAGAAGGCTAATGTTCAGTTTAAATCGGTTAACTTTATGCGTGGGCGTAGTATTCAAAATGCGGTGGTAATTTTAGATGAGAGCCAAAATTTAACGGCATCTCAACTTAAAACGATTATTACCCGCTGCGGCGAAGGTACTAAATTAATTTGTACGGGTAACTTGGCGCAAATAGATAGTAACTATTTAACGCCAGTAACATCGGGCTTAACGTACATAGTAGAGCGCTTTAAAAACTTTGAAGGCAGCGCAACTATAAACCTCAACGGTGTTGTACGTAGTCGCTTAGCGTCATTTGCAGAAGAAAATTTATAACTTGCGCTTAACAAATTGGCTCGATAGTCTATCGATTGATTTTCGAGCCAAATGGCAGGCAGTACATTGAATTTTTTACCTCTGAAGCATTATTATCGTTCATTATTTATTGCGCTTTTAGTGCCATTGATTGTCGCTTTTTTACTGTGCTTGCACTTATATAATATAAAGCTTGAGCGGGCGGTTGAAAAACGCGAAGCCGATTTTACGAATGTTTCAGCACAGGTTACTCACGGGATGGAGTCGGTGAGTAATCTACTCACCACCATGTTTAGCTTATACGAACAAACGACCTATCCAAAAATAAACCAAAGCTTACTTGAGGGCATAAATCAATATGATGGTTACTATTACCGTCACTTTAGTGAGCAAGGCACTGAAATTGTAGGTAAGGGGGAGTTTGCGTTATCTACTAAGGCATTAATGCAGTGGCAGCAGGCTATTACATTAGGGCCTTCGTTTAATACAACGCTTGCATTAATGCAGTCGTTGTCTGCTGTAGCATATGTTGATAATAATGGTTTTGCTTATGTAAGCAGGCGAAACAAAAGCCAAAGTTTAATGCTTACTGAAATTCTAAATGGAAAATTTAAGCCAAAATTTTCACCAAACAAACTTACTTCAAGTCCCATTGTTAAAGTGAATGATAAATCGTATTTTGCTATTGGCCGACAACGAAGCACTGGCTCAGCCGATTACATTATTTTGATTTATGATGTTCAGGCAATTTCTGGGTGGTTAAAAAAGGTTTCACCGAACAGTGGTGAATACGTTTTTATGAACCAATCACATCAAGTTATCGCCAGCTCTAAACAGTTAATAGAGCAAGCAACAGCATTAAAAAATTATTGGCCTGATTTGGCCCAGCACCATAGTAAAAAAACAGTCTTAACTAGTGATAGTAATTACTTTATGCAGCCAATGGATGAGTTACCTATTCACGCAGCATTTTACGAGCACAAACCCCAACTAATAAGCCCAATTAAGTATGAAATACTATTAGAGTTTGCATTTTTAACGCTATTTTTAAGTATTATGTTTGGCGTGTTTTTTTGGTTAAGTCAGCGCATTTTTATTAAGCCAATGACTCACTTAATGTCGTACCTTGAGAGTAACGGTACACAGCAAGAAGTGCAGCTCGATTATAAAGTACCGCTGAGCTGGCAGCCTTGGTTTTCTAAAGTGAAGCGTGTATTTACTAAAAACAAACAGTTAGTTGATTCATTACAAAGTGCAAATAAAGCTCTGGACGACCAGGTTCAGTTGCAATCAGAAAAACTAAGCCGCAGTTACGAAGCAAAAGAGCGCCACTTGGCTTTGCTCAACACTATGCTAAACAGTGTGCCAGATCTTATTTATTTTAAAAATATTGATGGATCATTCTTAGGATGCAATAAAGCATTTGAGGCGTACATCGGTAAAGATCAAACTGCATTAGTCGGTAAATATGTAGATGATTTAGGTGATAACGATCAACAAATAAATACGCTTGAAAAACAAGTATTACAAAATAGAAACAGTGTTGAACAGCGAATAGAAACCGATAAAAAAACGTACCAACTGACTATTGCACCTTTTTATAACGAGCACCAACATCTGTTGGGGACTATGGGTATTGGTCGCGATATTACCGAGCAGCAACAAGCATTATTGGCCTTAAAAGCATCAGAATCTAAATTTAGAAGTGCGATTGAATTTGCGGCTAACTGCGTGGTTTTACTCTCGCTTGAACACACAATATTACAAGTAAATAAAGCGGCAAGAAAGCAGTTTTCTGAACAGCCAGTACTGGTTGGTGAGCAGTTAAAAGCATTGTTTGACGATACTCAATGGCAGCAAATAAAAAGCACTTTAGCGCAATTGCTAGATGACAAAAAACGCGTATACCACTTAACGCTTGCTCAAGGGCGCTTAACAAGTTGGTTGCAACTGAGTGTATCGCTTGTATGGGATGAAAACCGCGACCCAGCTTATTATGTTATTCACATTCAGGATGTGAGCGCATTAACTAAATCAAAACTAGATGCCGAACGAGCAACCCTTGCTAAAAGTCGCTTTATAGCCAATTTAAGTCATGAAATACGCACTCCTCTTAACGCTGTTTTAGGGTTGCTTGATATGCTTATTGAGCAAGGATTAACGCAAAAGCAATTACAACAAACGGATCAAGCTAAGCATGCAGCACAAAGCTTGTTGCTAATGCTCAATAGAATGCTTGATTTTGCACGCATAGAAAGTTCGCAAACCGATTTAAAACAAGCATCTTTTAGTATGGTTGAGCTGGTGGATATTTGTGAAAGTTTAACGGCTCCATTGTGCGAAGGAAAAGGTATTGAATTTGTTATTGATATTGACCCGTTAATAGCGCCTGATTTGATATGCGACAGCATTCGTTTACAGCAAATATTA
Source organism: Pseudoalteromonas sp. NZS71_1 (assembly GCF_015864305.1). Taxonomy (NCBI): domain Bacteria; kingdom Pseudomonadati; phylum Pseudomonadota; class Gammaproteobacteria; order Alteromonadales; family Pseudoalteromonadaceae; genus Pseudoalteromonas; species Pseudoalteromonas sp. NZS71_1. Next base: position 222,068 of record NZ_JADYXM010000005.1, read on the forward strand.
GGTAACTTATTAACAAATGCTGTTAAGTTTACGAAAACAGGTTCTATCACTTTAAAAATGGAACTTATTGAAAGCGATAGCCTAGAGCAACAGCATATTTGCTTTAAAGTAATTGATACCGGTATGGGCATAGATGAAGCCGATCAGAGGCGTTTATTTGACGCCTTTACGCAAGGTGATGAGTCTTCAACACGTATACATCATGGTGTTGGGTTAGGTTTAGCGATTGTTAAACATGCGGTGTCATTAATGGGAGGGGAGATTGCTTTAAAGAGTAAAAAAGGCCATGGCTGTGAGTTTTACTTCAGCGTTAGCTTTTTGGTTGATACCACTAAAAATACGATGTTACCGACTAATACATTAGCTATTTTATCGGATCAAAGCAAAGAGCTTAAGCAAGTAACAAATGCTTATACAGAGCTTGCTAATATTAATTTAGATGAAGTACTCAAATACCCAATTAAGCTCTCCAATACTCAGCAAATAATAATCGATGCGGCCGACTTACCTGCACTTTTAAATATTGAAGCAATTAATGATTCGTTATCAGCTAAAGAAACCTCGGTAATTATTATTAATCATCAGCACACCCTTAATTTACCAACAAGTGAGCATTTAGCTGCGCATCACGTTAAAGCATCGGCATTGGGGCAAAGGCTATTTAGCTTGAACTCTCAGCAACAGCCTAAAGCTAGTACCAATGCCGTAATATATAATACTGCTGAAACTAAAGTTGATATATCGGGTCTACTTGTATTAGCCATTGATGATAATCAACTTAATTTAGAAATAATTAGCAGTGTATTACGCCAAGCAAACGTAAGTGTTGTTACCGCTTTAAGCGCATCTATCGGCATGGAATTATTGCAAGTTTTAAAGCCTGACTTAATATTAATGGATGTACAAATGCCGCAAATAGATGGCTGCCAAGCTACGGCTTTAATTCGTCAACAGTTTGACGCAAAGCAACTGCCTATTTTTGCTTTAACGGCTCATTGTGAACCCGCTGATATTGAACGTTCTTTAAAGTGCGGTATGAATAAGCATTTAACTAAACCAGTTGTTGCTAAGGTACTTATTGATGCAATTGCCGATTTAAACTTAGTTAAACCAAGCTTTTTTGAAAAATCATTCGCATTAACGCAGTTTAGTATGGATGAAAAGCTCCTCAATACAATGATTGGTAAATTTGCTAATTTATGCGAAACCCAGCTATTGCAAATAGAAGAAACAACCAATAAGGATGATTTGGTACGCTTAGTGCATAGTATAAAAGGTGTAGCAGGTAATTTAGGTTTTAGACGATTGTCTCACTGCGCTTTATTGTGTGAAAGAACACTTAAAACAACTAACAAGCCTGTTGAAATAACACTGAAAGAGCTTATTATGCAGTTAGAACAGGTAATTGTTTTTATAAAAGGGGTAGGGGCTAGGGATGTCGAAAAGAGCTAAAGTACTTATTGTAGATGATGATCCAATCAACAGATTAGTACTTGAAAAAACACTTAAAGTAGAACACGACGTATTCTTAGTTGAAAGTGGTGAAAAAGCACTGACCTTTGTAAAAACTGCGCAAGTTGATTTAATTATCCTTGATGTGATTATGCCAGGAATTGACGGCTATGAAGTGCTTGTGCAACTTAAAGAAAATCCGATAACTCAATCGATCCCCGTTATATTTATATCAGCTAATCGTAGCCATGACGACGAAGCTAAGGGCCTAGAGCTCGGTGCTATGGATTATATCACCAAGCCATTTAGCCCTTCTATTGTGCGTGTTAGGGTTCGTAACCAATTACTTATAAAGCAAAAAAATGATCTGCTAGAAATGTTAGCCTCAATCGACGGCTTAACTGAAATCCCAAATAGACGCTACCTAGACGAAAACTTAGCTCGTGAATGGCGCCGAAGTAAACGCAGTGGAACCCCGCTATCGGTGTTACTTATGGATATAGACCACTTTAAGCGTTACAACGATTGCTACGGACATCGTGCTGGCGATGAATGTTTAAAGGATGTTGCACAAGCACTCGCAGCTCAATGTGAACGTGGTAGTGACTTTATAGCTCGTTATGGTGGTGAAGAATTTGCAGCTGTATTACCTGGAATGAATAGGCATGAAGCTATGGAGTTTGCTAACAAATTACGCAATGCTGTAAATGCTTTGAATATAGAACATAAAGGCTCATTAAATGCAGACCACATCACTATTAGTATAGGTATTGCCACTACTCAAAGTGGTAAAGTGTATGCTGAGCAAGCGTTATTAGAAGAGGCCGATTTAGGCCTATATGCCGCTAAAGATGCAGGGCGAGATAGAATAGTTGCACTCTAAAAACTTAATATACAAAAACGCCAATATTCATATATTGGCGTTTTTGTATCAAACATTTTTTATTGGTTACTGCGTGATCATACCTAAAGCGGTTTCACCAATGCCCACTAACTTATCATTTTTGAATACAAGTGGCGTACATTCATCTTTCGTTGTTTTAGAATCTGAATGCTTGCTATGGGTTACATAAAAAAGTACTTGGTATACATCGTCATCTTTTTTTAATAGCTCTGTGAAATTAGGCGTTTTTAATTGCGTCAAAACAGATTGGTAACTGCTATCCATTTTTAGCTCTGATATAACTTCACGATTATTTTTATGTTGTGCTTGCCAGCTAGATGAATTCTTACCAGCCCAATGAGTCTCAGCTTCACCATCTGATACGGCAATAACACAGCCTGTTAAAAATGGAGCGATTAAAGCGGCTGCTAAAAGTGATTTTTTCATTTTTATTTACCTTAATAAGATTTTTAATTGGTTATTAGCTGTATTAAAGCAAAGAGTAGACCATATTTATAAGTTGTTATTAATCAGTTTGTTAAGGGGGTAAGCTGTTTTCATCTAATAAAATATTAAATGTATTAGTAAAAACAGCCATTTTTTAGCTTATTTGATTACTACAATAAAATCACTACACCAAGCGGTTGCGTGATTCGCCTTTATTAAATGCAGCAATATTTAAACTTACTTCATTAATTAAACGCACAATAGATTCGGTGCTTGCCCATGCTATATGTGGAGTAAGTAAAAGGTTATTACCTTTGTAATTAGCAAGTGGGTTTGAAAGCTCAGCTGGTTCTTTAGTTAGTACATCAACACCGGCTCCAGCAATTAGGTTTTGCTCAAGCGCTGTAGCTAAGTCGGATTCGTTAATAATTCCACCACGTGCTGTATTAATAATTATAGCGCTTGGCTTCATCATTTTAAGCTCATTAAGTGCAATTAAATCACGTGTTTCATCTGTTAGCGGGCAGTGTACGCTGATTATATCGGCTGTTTTAATGACGTCTTCAAAAGGCGTACGACCGTCGCGACATTTAACACCTTTGCGCTCTGCAACAATAACATTTGCGCCAAATGCCTCAGCCACTTTAGCAACGCCTTTACCTAGCGTACCACCGCCTATAATGGCAAATGTTTTACCTTGTAAGTCGTTAAAGCTGTAATCGAGTATGCAAAACATTTCACTTTTTTGCCACGCGCCTTGCTGGCAATCCGCCTGATAGCGGTGTGTGTTACCCAGTAAGTTAGTAATTAAAGAAAATGTATGTTGAACAACAGAAGGTGTTGAATAGCCAGCTACATTAGTTACGGCAATACCAAATTCTTTAGCGGCTTCTAGATCAACATTATTAGTACCAGTTGCACTTACGCAAATTAATTTAAGCTGTGTAAGTTTGCTAATAGTGTCGCGATTTAAAACGGCTTTATTAGTGATTAATACATCAGCGCCTTGGCAATGTTCAATAACTTGCTCTGGGCTAGTAAGTTCATAAGTCGTTAATTTACCAAGTTGTTCAATACCAGTAAGAGACGTTTTAGCTAACGTTGCGTTATCAAGAATAGTAATGTTCATTATGAGCCCTAAAATAAGTGGATCTGAAAGAGTTAAAATCGTAAAAAGATGCCTACGATCCATCAAAAATCTAAAATACGAGCTTAAGGTACTACGAAAGAAAGGCTTTGTTAATGGTATTACTACCAAATGATTAGAGGGCTTTGTATTAGTGGTCTGCCCACTAGCAGATTGAGAACATGGTATTTTGCTAGACTGATCAGATTTTTGCACTTTTAAGCAAGCTCATGGTCATAGAAGGTAATTAAACTCGGCTTTAAAACAAGTTGCTAAAAATAAAAATCGTTTTTTTGGTTATTTCGCATTTTAGATTGGCTGAGTTATAATCGGATATAGACATAAACGGTGCGCTTTGGCGTACCGTTTTTTAACATTGTAGATGTAGTAATGAGTGAATTAGAAGATAAATACGCAGATATACGCCCATACAACGACGACGAAGTTGCGGCGTCGCTTACACGTTTAATTAACGATGATGCGTTTATTGATGTAATAGCAAAGTATAATTTACCGCGCTTTTTATCGGCAGTGCCTTTTATTGCGCGTCCAATGGTAAGAAGTCAGTTACGCAAAAAATGGGGCAAAGTAAGCACCGTTGAAGATGTGCAAAATGAAGTGGCACAATACTTAGATAAACTAGTGAAGCGCACCACATCAAAAGTTACCTTTTCTGGGTTAGAACAGTTAGATGCTAACCAGGCCTATTTATTTATTTCAAACCACAGAGACATAGTGCTTGATCCTGCATTAGTTAACTGGGGTTTATACCAACATAAAATGAAAACAGTGCGTATTGCTATTGGCGATAATTTATTGCAAATACCTTACATTACTGAGCTTATGCGTCTAAATAAAAGCTTTATAGTTAAGCGCTCTGCTAAAGCACCAAAAGAGATGTTAAAAGCACTGACTCAATTATCGTCATACATTTACGATTCTGTGGTCGGTGGAAATTCTATTTGGATTGCGCAAAAAGAAGGGCGTGCAAAAGACGGTTTTGATCAAACTGATCCTGCGCTTTTAAAAATGCTGCAATTAAATGGGCGTAAACAAAAGAAAGAGTTTGGCGATTATATTAAAGAGTTAAAAATAGTGCCTGTTTCTATTTCTTATCAATATGAGCCGTGTGCAATTGCTAAAGCCAAAGAGCTTTACCACAAGCAACACCATGGTGAGTACGTTAAATCGGCTGGTGAAGATATTGCGAGCATTGTTGAAGGCTTTAGTACTGCTAAAGGGCACGTGCATTTAGCATTTGGGCAACCAATTGAATCTAAATGTGATAGTGCTGAAGAGCTTGCTAAAACAATTGATAGGCAAATTGTTGATTCGTTTTATTTACACCCAGGCAATTACATCGCTGGTGGTTGTAAAGATGCGGTAATAGACTCTCCTGATACAGCGACATTTGAACAACGTTTAGCCTGTGTACCTGAAGAGTTAAAACCATTAGTGCTAGCTATGTACGCTAAGCCATTTCACCGTAAAACAGAGATAAATACTAATAGCTGTGAACATTAATACTCACAGCTCAATGAAACTAAGCAGCAATTAAATTGCTGCTTTTTTTTTGCTCAAAAATAACGCTATACTAATACCTCCTCTTCAACTGGGCGGTACTTATGCATGCAACAAATTGAAATATTTGATATTCCAAGTCCTTGCAAGAGTATTTGCTTAGTTAATAACAGAGGGTATTGCAAAGGGTGTTATCGTAGTCGGGATGAACGCTTTTCGTGGAATACCTTAACCAACGACCAAAAAAAGAAGGTGCTTAGTTTGTGCCAGCAGCGCTACAAACGTTATCTTCAAAAAAAGCAGCAAAATGCAGTGCCAAGCACACAGGCGCAGCAGCAAGGGTTCGACTTTTAAAAGCTTAATCCATACTTGGCTCTTAGTGCGTACACAGTGCCATTGTTAGTTAAGTTAATTAATGACATTTTAAGCTTTTCTACCAAGTTTTCATTACGCTTATTTAAATAATGATAAAGCGGATAAGTATTCAGCACTTCTTTTACAAAGCAACCTTGAGGTGACGGGAGCTCATTGTTTTGCATTATAAAATTAATCATTAAAGCTCCCTGTACTTTTTTCTGAGCAAGCAAATTAAGTTGGGTATTCATGCTTTTAACTTTAATAATATTCCCTGCAAACTGTGTGCTTGCTAAATAATGTTCTTGGACAGGGTAGCCATCAACAATTGCGACGCTATCGAGCTGTTCTAAACTGCTAGGTAAACAGTTTTTATACAATACTAAGTCAAACTTAAAGAGCTCATAATCGACCCTAATTAAGTTTTCGTAATTTTTTTCAACGCTTGCATCTCTTCCTAACTGCCCATCAAGTACGCCATTATTTGCAGCTAGCAAAGCATTTTGGTGGCTAAAATCGATTATATGTATTTTAAAACCGATATCTGCGTATGCTAACTTTAATAACTCTAAGGCATAATCAGCTTGTGGTGTACTTTGCGGACGATTAAAAGTGAGGTTGTATTGATGACTAAAACAAGAGGCACTAAAAAATAAATTTACCAATAATAACAAGATACTAAAATGTCTATTCATTATCAGTTCCAATTACTACAGAAATAAATAAAATAAGACGCGTATAATAACAAGGAGATTACCTCTTGCCCAGTTTCGGGGTTAATCAAATAATTTTAAAAGCGAATGAGGAAGTATTGTGAGTTTTAATTTATGCCTATTGCCACGTGAAGAAAAATACCAAATTCAGTTAGATTATGAAGCGTCTTTTTGGGCGTATCAAATTAAGCGAAATAAAAAAACGAGAGAGCAAGTTTATAATACAATCCATAGCCGTCCAATGGCTGAACAAATGGTTTTGAAGCAAAAATTTGAGCAATATTTAGCGCTAATGCTTAGCTAAGTGTTGATATAAAAATGTATACAGTTGAGTTGCTGGATGGGCTAAAAGTTCCACTCGTTAATAAATTTTATAAAAAACATAATGTAAGAGGGCGGGCTAATAAACAAGATAAGGTATGGGTTACTTACTATAATAATGAAATAGTTGCAGCATGTAGGCTGCAAGATAAGACAGAGTTCTTATTTTTATCTACCGTGTTTGTTGCGCTGGAACATCGCGGTAAAGGTGTTGCTAAACAGCTATTATCAACACTCTTAAAGTCGCAAGATAAGGTGATTAATACCTTCGCATATAAAAACGTAGTTGATTTATATTGTGCTATTGGTTTTAACCAGGTGTTAACATATACTCTTGCTTTACAAGTACTTTTTGATACTTACAAACATCGAAATATAGTCGCTCTAGAGTACCCATAATAATAAATAATAATATGGAATAAGCATGAGTAAATGCGTTAATGGGATCATTAGTTGCTTTGTAGTTTTAATAACTATCCTAAGTTGCCAAGTAGGCGCACAAGTAAAACGTTTATCTCCAAGCGAAGGCTTATCGCAAAGCTACGTTAATACAATGCTTATCGACACTAATGGTTACCTTTGGCTTTCTACTGAGGCTGGGCTTAATCGTTATGATGGCTATCAAGTTATTCCAATAAACGGCCCTAATGGTGAATTAGAAGAAGCGATCATTGATCGTATTTACCAAGACCCTCAAGGGCACATTTGGATAGCCTCTTTACTTGCAGGCCTATTTAGATACGACCCCGTAACAGATTCATATCAGCAATTTCTAGAAAAACCTACCAGTGAAGAAGAGATTATCAATCAGTCTGTGTTTAGTATGGTGGCCGTTGATAAAAAAACACTTTGGATTGGCCGAGGCCGCGATTTTGCAAAGCTTGATATCGCAACCGGAAAAATAACAACTATTTTTGAGCTGCCTGCTAAATATAAAAATACTCTTGTGAGAAAGCTGTTTGCTTACAATGGTTATATATTTATAGGTACAAGCCATGGCGCATACGTATTTGATATTGCCACAGAGCAAGTTAGACCCCTGCAGCATTTAAAAGGTGAAGCTGAACATATTTACCAAAATAATGTTAAGTCTTTCGCATTAGGTGAAAATAAACAGTTGTTAGTAGGGGCGGTACAAGGCTTATACGAAGTTGATATTAGTAATTTATCAAAAATGTTTGAACGCCCAGATTTACCTTTTAAAAGTAAAGTATTACTAAGTGACCTAAATGTTTGGAGCATAGTAAACGAACACGGAACAATAGATTTAGCTACCGACAAAGGCTTGTTTAAATTTGATTTAAACACCGGGGAGATGATTAAAAACACTCGAATAGCCCAAAGTAAGTACACACTTGCCGATACCAGTATTATTGATATGGCAAAAGATAAATCGGGTGGTACGTGGGTTGCGACTAAGACTGATGGTGCGTTTTATTTATCTCATGACAGCTATCATTTTAATAATGTCGATGGCACTTTGCTCGGGGGGGATGGTTTATCGCATCACTCTATCTGGGGGATTACCGAATATAAAGACAAGCTTTGGCTTGCAACGCATAACGGTATTACCGAGGTTGATTTAAAAACAAATATTGGTAAAGCTTATTTAAAAGATTACAAAGTCGACTTACTCACCACTGAGTTTACCGTATATGAAATAACGCCTTATAAAAATAATTTATGGCTTTATACGAACCGTGGTTTGTTTATTTTTGACCCTGTAACGCATCAAGTTAGCGAACCTAAAGTGCATAACCCTGCTAATCAGGAGTTAATTACCGGTAGGGTACATGGCGTTACATTAATGCCAAATGGCGATCTATACTTTGTACACTCAGATCATGGGGTATTTATATACAATATAGATTCTCAAGTAATAACGCGTTTGGGTGGCCAGTTTGATCAATTTGAACCCTTTTTAGCCCATGGTTTTTTACCTGCGCTGAGCAATAAACCAGATTCACCATTATTTTTTAATGCCGGTATTTTATACCAAGTAAACCCAAGTGATTTAGCACTTAAAATGATTTATAAAGTGCCAAAACAGCATGAAAACGTAGCCATTAGTGTGCTTTCTTACTTAATTGATAACAACAATATATTGTGGATATCACTTTCTAATTTCGGCTTAATAGGCCTTGACGCATCTACCTATCAATTAGTCCATACAATTGATTTAGAAAGGAATAAATTAGGCACTCTGCTATACGATATGGTGCTAGATGATGATGGCATGATCTGGATGAGTAGCCATAAAGGCATTTGGCGATTAAACCCAGAAACACTTCATTTTCAGCAATTTTCTACATCAGAAGGGCTACTCTCTGCTGAGTTTAATAGCAACGCCATGGCACAGCTCAAAGATGGCCATATTGCGTATGGTAGCTTAAAAGGTTTTACTTATTTTCATCCAATGGAAAACCAAAACTATCAGTCGCTTATTGATCACGTAAATATTACGCGAGTAGATTTAATGTCACGAGATTTATCGCTTGATCTAAAACAACCGCTCAACGAGGTTGTTTTAAACCATGATGATATAGGGCTTGAAGTTGCATTTTCGGCCATGGCATTTAGTAATCAAGAACGCATCATTTATGAGTATCAACTTGATAACGGACAAAAAAGTTATACCCGAAATAACAACCGTGTATTGTTTCCAAAATTGAATCCAGGTAATTATCAATTAAAAGTTTGGGCTAAAGACCCCCTGACTGGCGAATATACCTCGCCTGCTATTTTAAAAATAAAAGTAAAGTATCCACTTTGGCGTGCACCTTATTTTATGGTGCTTTACGGCATGCTGTTTATTGGCTTTGTTGCCATGTGGGTTATGCGGCGTAATAAAATTCAGCGTATTTTATTGGCAGCAAATAAAGAAAGTAAAGAAAGCGAAGCGCGTTTAAAACTAGCGCTTGAAGGCAGCGAATCGGGTGTTTGGGATTGGGAATCAAGCAATCCAAGTATTTACCAACCTCGCTTAGCGAGTGAGTTAGGCTACGAAAATGAAACCGTGAGCCTTGATGAATATTTATCTAAAATTCATCCGCAAGACAAACAGCTATTTCGCTTAGAGTGGCTTGAGTTTTTATCTACCGATAAAGGTTACTTTAATTGCACCTACCGCCTGCGCCATGCAAAAGGCTATTGGCGCTGGTATAAAGATTTTGGAAAAGTAGTTGAGTGGGATGATAAAACGCCACAAAAAGTAGCGGGTACCTACACAAATATGACCCGTGAGATGGTGTTTGAAGAACACGCTTTATTATTTACGGCAGCATTTGAGCAAACACGTGATTGGGTGTTTATCCTCGATAAAAATTTAAATATTCGGGCTTCTAATAAATCACTGCAAACCGCCTTTAACTTCTCTGCTGAGTCGTTATCTAGTCGAGCATTAAATTTAGGTATATCGCGCAGCAATCGTTTTGATTATTTACGCATAATGCAAAAGCTATCTATTGGAGAACACTTTTCGTGTGAAGACAGTGTAGTTTTAGCAAGTGGTGAGTCGCGTCATGTACTTGTGAAAATAAGTGCAGTGGCCGATAACGAACAGCGCCTTAATAGTTATGTCATTATTTTAACCGATATAAACGCACAAAAATCAGCCGAAAACGAGCTGCACTTATTGGCCAACTACGATGCATTAACAGGGTTGCCAAATCGTACGTTATTTAATGACCGCGTTGAACACGCCCTTGAGCAAGCAAAATTGCACGAATGTAAAGTTGCTTTATTACATATAAATATTAAGCGTTTTAAATACTTTAATGACTCTTTGGGGCATGCAGTTGCTGATGAACTAATTAAAGAAGTTGCTGAGCGTTTAAAATGCTCCTTGCGTCCGTCTGATAGTGTTGCTCGATTTGGTGGCGATGAATTTGTAGTACTGGTGGAAGATATTCAGCAAATCGAACAAGTACTCATTATATGCACTAAGTTGATGGATTGTGTGAATCAAAATATTACGATTAATGGCCAAGTTGTAAACGTTAATTTAAGTATTGGTGTGGCTATATCACCAGATGATGCACAGCAAGGCTCTGCGCTTTTAAAAGCTGCGAGCATAGCGTTATATCATGCAAAAGACTCTTTAGAGGGGCGTTATCAGTTTTATAAGCAAGAGATGAATCAGCATGTTCAAAGAGCGTTGCATCTTGAGTCTCAGCTAACTAAAGCGTATCAAGAAGAAGAATTTTGTAATTACTACCAGCCTATCATTAACGCTGAAAGTCAAAAAACAGAAGGCTTTGAAGTACTGCTGCGTTGGCCTGAAAATAAGCTTGTGCAAACTCAAGAGTTTTCGGTGGCAGCAGAAGGTATAGGCCTAATTACAAAAATTATGCTGCAGACTTTTGCGCGCGCTTTATTAGAGCTAAAAGAGTGGCGAAAAGCCTCACCTAGCCTGTATTTATCTATTAATTTATCGGCTCTTGATTTTGAGTTTAAAGACCTTGTTCCTGAAATTAAAAAAGCGTTAAGTAATTCAGGAGTGTCGTCTGAGGCAATTGTTTTTGAAATAACCGAATCAATATTAATGCGTGATTCAAAAGAAGCGCTACACAGCATGGAACAACTTAAAAAGTTGGGCTGTAGATTGTATATGGATGATTTTGGTACGGGTTACGCATCGCTTACTTATTTAAAGCGTTTTCCTATTGATGTATTAAAAATAGATAGAAGCTTTGTACAAGACATAGGCATAGATTCTGACGATGAAGCTATTATTCAATCAATACTCGCGCTTGCAGATAGTTTAGGTAAAGAATGTGTAGCTGAAGGCGTAGAAAGCTCGCACCAACTCGCCTTTTTAAAGGCGCGAGGATGCATGCATTTTCAAGGGTACTTATTTAGTAAACCGGTACCTAATACCGAAGTGCTACCGCTTATTAATCGCAATTGGAGTGATATATTTAATTAATAATAGCAGTACATATTTAAGGCCTTTTACCGCAGTGCCTGCAAAACAAATGGCTATTATGCTCATTCAACTGCGTTTTAATGGCCTTATTAGCTTCTAGTTTACTCAAGCCTAATTTATAGCGTAGTTCTTCTAGGTGTTCTTGTTGAGTATCATTAAGAGTGCCATCTTGAATTTGTTCATGTACGGCATCTTCAAAAAATTGGCGGCGTTTACGTATTTGTTCTGAAAAACTAGACGCCAGTAAACCGGTAGGTATCGCAACCATTCCCATGCTCAGTAGTGTAATAACCCCGCCGAAAAACTTACCCAATGGTGTTATAGGTACTACATCGCCATAACCAACGGTTGTTAATGTTGCCATTGCCCACCACATAGCCGCAGGAATAGAGCCAAATTTATCGGGTTGTATGTCGTGCTCAATTAAGTAAATTCCGCATGAAGCTAAAATAAGCACGACGGCCATAATAAAAAAAGCAGCCATTAATGAACTACCTTCATCGTTAAAGGCTTTTAAAAGTAGCTGCATGGCGCGTGAGTAGCGAGTGAGTTTAAATACCCTTAATAGTCGGAGCACGCGTAAAAAACGTAAATCGAGAGGAAATAAAAACATCATTAAGCTTGGTAAAATCGCAATTAAATCAACAATTGCCAAAGGGGAGAAAAAATAGCTAAGCCGACGTTTGGTATGAGACCCTTCCATTGCTGCATATTGTGTTTTATCTACGCAAGCCCAAAGTCTGGCTAAGTACTCAATAGCAAAAATAGCGACCGAGACAATTTCTAAAACTAAGAATTCGTTGTAATACTGCTCTGCCACACTTGGAATTGATTCAATAACAATGGCTACAACGTTAATCATTATTAAGCTAATGAGTGCAATATCAAGAATATGTCCTGCTCGATGGTACTGGCCTGTGCCTTCAAACAGGCAAGCCATTTTTTGTCTTAAAGTGTGTGGTTCATTCATTATTTAAGTTTAAGTACCATATTAATACTGCCTTCTTCAAAGTCGCGACTAATTTTAAAGCCTAACTTACGGGCAAGCTCAATCATCCCCGTATTCTCTGGTAAAGTTATGCCTTCAATCGACTCAACACCTTGGCGTTTACAGTGGTTAATTGCAGCACTCATTAGTATGCGACCAAGCCCTAAGCCTTGGCAATCTGAGCGTACTACAATGGCAAACTCAGCATGCAGGTTATCGGGGTCCATAATGACGCGAGACACACCTAATGTGCGAGTTTTACCTTCAAAGCGTTGGCAAACAATAAACGCCATTTCACGGTCGTAATCAATTTGCGTCATTTTCGCGAGTTGATCGTGGTTAAATTGTGGTAGTTCGCCAAAAAAGCGTTTATATCTGTCTTCTTTATTAAGTGACTCGTCAAATGCTTTATGAGCTTGTTCATCTTCTGGCTTTATTGGTCTGAGCGTAGCTTGGGTGTCGTTTTTAAGTGTTACCACTTCAACAAGTTCTATAGGGTAGGGACGAATAGATAAGCGCTTACGATTGCTCTGAGTTTGATAACGGCTAAGTGTCATGGTGGCATCGAGCACTAAAAACTGTCCATTACTGGCAAGTATAGGATTAAGTTCCATTGAGCTTATGTCAGGTTGATCAATAACTAACTGAGAAATACGCGTTAGCAGTGCACACAAACGATACTTATCAACTTTTTCGGGTAATATGCGCTCCTTTAGTACGCCTTTATCGTGCGCTGCGGCAATTAAATACTTTGCTAAGTTCATATTTAGTGGAGGCAGAGCAACGGCGGCTTGCGCATATTCAAGGCCGGTGCCTGCTTCACCTAATAATATAACAGGACCAAAATTAGGCTCGGTTTTAATTGCAATTCGCAGCTCATTTGCGCCTGCTCGCGGCGCCATTTTTTGTAATGAAAACCCTTCAATAACAGCATCCGGATAAGTGTTTTTAATACGGATAAGCATTGCAAAAGCGGTTTGTTCAACCTCGTTGGCGTCGTTTAAGTTAAGCACCACACCACCTACTTCAGACTTTGAAGCAATACTTGGGCTAATAAGTTTTAACGCGACCGGAAAACCAAGTTCTATGGCTTGCTCTCTGGCTTCTGTTGGGGTGTAAGCCACCTCAGTTTGAATGCATGTAATACCATAGTGATTTAATACTTGGCTTGCCTGATGGGTAGGTAAGTAGCTTTGTCCGTCATCTAAAAACTCATTAATAAGCGCTTTAGCTGCTACTTTATTTATTTTTGCGTCATCTGTATTCGACTCAGGTGTTTGCGTTAAATGCTTTTGGTTACGGCGATACGTTACCAAGTGCATAAACGCGCCAACAGCACCCTCTGGTGTTCTATAAGTTGGTATTGCGTTGTTTGAGCACACTTTTCTGGCGGCGTAAGATGCGTCTTCACCCATAAAATTAGTTATAACGTAAGGGCGTGCCATTTTGGGTAATGTTTGTAAGGTTTCTACAATAATGTTGGCGTAGTCTTCGCTGGGCGCAAGCGCTGATGGAGTATGGATAATCAGTAAGTTTTTAACTTCTTTTGCGTGCAGTAAAATTTCTAATGCTTGCTTATAACGCGCAGGTGCTGAATCGCCAAAAATATCCACAGGGTTTGAGGTGGTTTCTGATTGCGGAATTACTTTATTTAGCGCATTTCGGGTTTCAGCGCTCAACTCGGCTAATTTACCGGAGCTTTGAATTAGCTCATCAACGGCCATAACACCCGGGCCGCCACCATTAGTTAAAATTGTCAGTTGCTCTACTTTTAATAATTTTGGATGCATGGCGAGTGTTTGTGTCGCTGCAAATAGCTCTCGTAAATCATTTACGCGCAGCATACCTGCACGTTGAAATAACGCATCGTAAACAGCATCAGAGCTTTGCTTTCCGCCGGTGTGAATTTCGGCTGCAAGTGCGCCTGCACTTGTTTTACCTGTTTTAATTGCAATTACAGGTTTACTAAAGGCCGCAGCTCTTGCTGCTGATATAAAGCCACGAATATCTTCAATGTTATCAATGTAGAGTAAAATAGCTTTGGTTTTAGCATCACGACCTAAAAAGTCGAGTAGTTCATTAAAGTTTATATCAAGGCAATCACCTACCGATACAAAATATGAAAAGCCAATTTCTTTGTTTTTAGCCCAATCTAAAATAGTTGAGCATACTGCTGCTGATTGCGATACAAATGCAATTTTACCTGGGCTTGCTACAGTATGTGAAAAGCTCGCATTTAAACCAATATGAGGGATCAGCAAGCCCAAACAATTGGGTCCAAGCAAAGTAACCTGTTTGGCTTGAGCGCATGCTTTAAGTGCGCTTTTTTGCTCTCCAGAAAGCCCATCTGCAATAACAATAGCCGTTTTACAGCCAAGCTCTCCAAGCTGCTCAATAATATCAATTAAGGTATTTTTGTTAGTACAAATAACAGCAAGGTCGGGTACTTTTGGTAAGTCAGCAATAGAGGGGTAAGCAAGTACGCCATGTACTGCGCTATGGCTTGGAGTAACGGGCATTATCGGCCCTTTAAAACCGCCTTGAAGTAAGTTGCGCATAACCACAAAACCAGCACGAGTTGATATATTAGAGGCACCAATAACGGCCACTGAGCTTGGGTTAAAAAACTGGGTAATGCGCTTAAGGCTCATGGTTTTTCCTAGGCTGATTAAATTTTGCGTTATTTATAGTCTCAATGTACCCTGTTTACTGTGTTATTTCGAGCGTCTAGATGCTTATTATTGATATCAATCAAGGAGATTATTGTGAATAAAACCCCCGGTTTTTACATTGTTATAGCGGCTATTTGTTTAAGTATAGGCTTAATTAGCTTAGGGTTTATTTTAAAGAGCACAGCTCTCAGTGTAAAAGAGATGGAACGTACTGTGCAGGTTAAGGGATTGGCCGAGCGAGAAGTAATAGCCGATACGGTAATTTGGCCTCTGCAATTTAGTGATGCCGACAATAACCTTGAAAAATTAGTCAGCCGAGTTGAGAAAAAAAATGATGCTGTAACTGCTTTCTTAAAACTGCATGGTTTTGACGACGATGAAATAACAATAGGCAGCCAGTCAGTTATTGATAAGCAAGCACGTGAATACAGTAATGAAAATCAGCAATTTAGATACATAGTGCGTTCAAATATTATTGTTTATTCTGATGCGCCAGATAAAGTGCAAAACGCGCTGAGTAAAGTAAGCCAGCTTGCTAAACAAGATATCGCGATAGTGCAGGACAGCTACGAAACTAAAGTTGAATACATTTTTACAGGCCTCAATGATGTAAAACCTGCGATGGTGCAAGAAGCAACTGAAAAAGCGCGTGAAGTCGCTAATAAATTTGCTAAAGACTCTAATTCAAAATTAGGCAAAATAAAAACAGCTCGCCAAGGGCAATTTAGTATCAGTAATCGAGATTCAAACACACCGCAGATAAAAAATATAAGAGTGGTAACCAGTGTTGAATATTATTTAAATGACTAGGAAATAATATGTCAGAGTCTAAATATGGTCAGTTTGTACTGGCGCCCCGTTCGTATTTTTTTACTGCTATAGCGAGCGTGGTGTTTGCGTTTATTGGCTTTAGTTATAATGCATGGCGAATGGAGGCAAGTGAAGAGAACAATAATACACGCATTGCTAGCTTTCAAATATTACAAGAACTAGCCGAGCTTGAGCTTATTGTATTTGCGGCACATTACGATAATAACAAAATAGATGGCAGCCCTAGAAAAGGCTGGGTTAAAGTTAACTTAATTCATGACTTAAGCTACTTAGCCGTTGATAAAGTACATTTAAAAACAAAAGACTTACAAAAGGTCTGGCAAACAAATTGGCCAAATATGATTGATCAGCAAAGTGCTGCGCAATCTATTACACATGCCATAGACAGTGTGCGTACAGAAGTTGTGAGTGAATTAAAGCGCCTTGATTAAGTGAGTAACTTGCGCCGTTGAGCGTTGCAAGTAAGCGGCGCTAAGTAAAATTGTGGTCTCGTTAACTTTTTGCCCTTTTAGTACGTTGGCAAGCTGCTGTTTTACGTTAGGGTTTTGTTTTTGCTCTATTTCCATTAATGCTAACAAAGCTGAAAATTCATGCTTTACCGGTGTGCTCGGTTTATTTGCATAGGCAATGTAGCAGGCAGCTGGTGTTAATCCGTGAGAGTTGGGCTGCGCGAGTGCTTTAACTAAGTCATCATTTGATTCAAACAACATTAAAGAGCGTACATAGTTAAATGGCAGCTTTGTAGCATCGGCATGCTTAAACACATTGTGCAGTACGTTATTTCCTTGAGTATCTTGTACTAAAAAGCCTTTATTTACTCTCAGCGCTGGGGTGAAAAAGCTCAATGCGTCAATATTAGTGAGTTGATTAATAAATAGAGAAGGTGCTGTATTAGTACTTAATATACGGATTGCTATGTTTTGCATAAAGTCATACTTAACACTCAACCGTTGGGCGCTGTCATATAAATGGTTAAGCTGCAAAGTTTGCTGAGCAGGGCTTAACTGCCTAAAGTCGTTATCGAGCTCATTTAACTGCTGCTTTGAAATACGCGCATTAAGTAGTTGTATGCTTAAATCCATTATTATTTCCAAAATCTTTTTTACTACTATAAAACAAAAAAGGTCGCAAATGCGACCTTTTCATATTTAAAGCAATTGTTTAAATTGGTTTTAAGCCTTTTTGCTTGCTACCCATTCATTAACAAAGTTTTCTAGTACATTAAGTGGTACAGGACCATTTTTAAGCACTACGTCGTGGAACTGGCGAATATCAAATTTATCACCAAGTTGCTTTTTAGCTTCTTCACGAAGCTCTAAAATCTTAAGCATACCCACTTTATAAGCTGTTGCTTGTGAAGGCATTACAATGTGACGCTCAACCATTTTAACACCGTCAGATGTTGCATTAGGCGTGTTATTTACGTAGTAATCAATACCTTCTTGGCGAGTCCACTTCATTGCGTGAATCCCCGTATCAACAACTAAGCGACATGCGCGCCATAATTCCATTGAAAGACGACCAAAATCTGAGTAAGGGTCTGAGTACATGCCCATTTCTTTAGGAATGAACTCTGAGTATAAACCCCAGCCTTCAATATACGCTGTGTAGCCACCAAACTTACGGAACTTAGGAATACCTTCTAGTTCTTGCGAAATAGCTATTTGCATGTGGTGTCCCGGAATACCTTCGTGGTATGCCAGCGCTTCCATTTGATACGTTGGCATTGCTTCCATATCGTAAAGGTTAGCGTAGTAAACACCTGGGCGTGAACCATCAGGAGCTGGCTGTTGGTAAAATGCTTTACCTGCTGCTTTTTCACGGAATGCTTCAACCGCTTTTACTTTTAAACCTGCTTTTGGTTTAACAATGAATAACTCATCTAAACGCGTTTTCATTGTATCAATAAGCCCAGTGGCTTCATCAAGGTAGCGTTGTTTACCTTGTGCATCATTAGGGTAGTAAAATTGCTTGTCAGTTTTCATAAACTGCATAAACGCTTTTAAGTCGCCTTTAAAGCCAACTTTGTCTTTAATTTCACGCATTTCATCATGAATACGTGCCACTTCAGATAGGCCAATTGCATGGATTTCTTTAGCAGTTAAATCTGTTGTAGTTGTGCGCTTAAGTGCGTTGTTATAAAACGCTTCGCCATCAGGTAATTTCCATGCGCCATCGCGATCATCTGCGCGTTTTTCAAGCTGTGCAAGGTAATTAATTAACTTAGAGTAAGATGGTTTAACAGCTGATTTTAATGCATCTGATGCATCGCTGATTAACGAGTCTTTTTCGTCTTGGCTAATTTCAAGCGCTGTTACTTTACGTTTAAAGTCAGCAAGCAATGTAGAATCATCGCCTTTTTCAAACGGTGCACCGTGAATAATGTTTTTGCTTGAATCAATAACATGCGGGAATACAAATTTAGGGGCTATGATGCCTTTTTCTGCACGTACAGTTAAATCAACGATAAGCTGATCAATAACACCAGTTACACCATTTAAACGTGAAATGTAGTCTTTAGCTTCTTTTACATTACTAATTGAGTGCTGATTAATTAAAAATGCAGGGATCATAGAATGCGTACCAAACATTTGGTTCACAGGGTAATTATGGTAGCGCCATTTAAAGTCAGCAATTGAGCTTTCAAGATCTTGTTTTTTTAAGTCGTAGCTAACTTTTGTTGCATCATCTAATAAATCACGGCTGATTGCTTTTAGTGCAACTAGGTCAGCTTTTGT
This sequence comes from Pseudoalteromonas sp. NZS71_1, assembly GCF_015864305.1. Lineage (NCBI taxonomy): Bacteria > Pseudomonadati > Pseudomonadota > Gammaproteobacteria > Alteromonadales > Pseudoalteromonadaceae > Pseudoalteromonas > Pseudoalteromonas sp. NZS71_1. The sequence goes on from NZ_JADYXM010000005.1 coordinate 241,041, forward strand.
TTGCGCTAAATCTTTAAGCTGTCTTTCTTCGCTGCCATCATCCCACTTATCGTAATCTTGCTTAATACCCATGTATGTTTGATATACAGGACTGCTCATTACGTCGCGGTTAAATGTATCTTCAAAAAATGCATTGGCTTTGTCTATTTCACTTTGTTGTGATTGAACTGCTTGTGCAATAGGAGCTGAAGTCGCTTGTTGTGTTGTTTGCTGGCAACCAGCAAGTAGTGCAACGCTTACTGCGGCCGCAATAAAAGTAAGTTTACGCATTGTTTTCCCTTTTGTTGTTAGAAACCCATTAGGGTATTTTATATTTATTTTTTGTGTAGCGCTGGGGGCTACACAAATAATTCTAGCAGGTCATTTAAAAAGCGATGACCTTTTAAGCTTACCTGCCAATGGCTGTCTGTTTGAGTCAATAAACCTTTATTAATTGCTTGGTTTAATGCACTTTGCTGACTTTGCAGTGGCAGTGTTGTAAGTTTATTAAAATCATTAATTGGGCAAGGCTCAACAAGGCGAAAGCGATTCATAAAAAATTCAAACGCTAAATCGTCTTGCTCTACATGCCAGCTTTTATACATATACGGTTTAATTAAATCCATATAGCCGCGTGGGTGTTTAACCTTTTCAGTACGCGTAATAAGCCCTGTATTTGCATCAGTAACCTTACCATGCGCGCCGCAGCCAATACCGAGATAATCGCCAAAACGCCAATAATTCAAGTTATGTTGGCACTGATAACCTGGTTTTGCATAGCCCGATATTTCGTATTGTATGTAACCTGCTTGAGCTAGTAACTCGACCCCTTGCTCTTGAATGTCCCACAGTATTTCGTCTTGTGGCAAGGTAGGTGGTTTTGAAGCAAACTGAGTATTGGGTTCAATAGTTAATTGATACCAAGATATATGCGGTGGATCGAGCGCTATTATTTGTTTTAAATCACTCAGTGCATCATCAAGTGTTTGCCCAGGTAAGCCATGCATTAAATCAAGGTTAAAGCTATTTAAACCGGCTTCTTTAGCTTGTTGCGCGGCATAGTTTGCCTCGTCGCTGCCATGAATCCGACCAAGTGCTTTTAACTTGTCGTTTTGCATGCTTTGCACACCGATAGAAATACGGTTAATGCCTGCTTTTACGTAATCTTTAAAACGACCTGTTTCTACTGTACCTGGGTTGGCTTCAAGGGTAACTTCGCAGTGTTCTTCAAGACCAATTAGGTTGTCGACTTCATTTAATAAACGGGTATAAGCTGCACCAGTTAATAGGCTCGGAGTGCCGCCGCCAATAAAAATACTATGAATTTTACGCCCTTGCACTAGGTGCAAATCAGCTTTTAAGTCATCAATTAAGTGTTGAACATATTCAGCTTCAGGTATTTCACCTTTTTGTCCGTGGCTATTAAAATCGCAGTACGGGCATTTTTGCACGCACCAAGGTACGTGCACATATAAGCTCAGTGGTGGAAGGTTCACAGGCCGCCTTTTTGCTGTAGCTCTAGCAATAGTTTTTGTAGTGCTTGGCCGCGATGACTCACTGCATTTTTTTGCTCTTTTGTAAGCTCAGCACTGGTACAATTTTTCTCTGGTACAAAAAATACAGGGTCGTAACCAAAGCCACCGTTGCCATTTTGAGTGAGCGTAATTTTGCCTTCCCAGCTTGCACTGCAAATAAGGGGGGTAGGGTCATCTGCGTGGCGCATTAATACCAGTACACACCAAAAACGAGCACTACGGATAGGGTTATTACCCAAGTCTACGAGTAACTTATCAATGTTATCTTGATCGCTGGCACCTGGGCCTGCAAAACGGGCAGAGTAAACACCGGGTGCGCCATTTAGGCCATCAACTTCTAAACCTGAGTCATCGGCAATAGCAGGCATGCCAGTGATTTTAGCGGCATGACGCGCTTTAATAATGGCATTTTCAACAAAGGTAGTGCCGGTTTCGGCAACTTCACCTACGTTAAAATCGCTCTGTGGAACTACATTAATATTCAGAGGGCTTAGCATGTTAGCTAGCTCATTTACTTTGCCAGGGTTACCTGTAGCAAGTACTAAAGTTTTGGTCATGTTATTAATCTACGTAAAATTTTTGCTGAAACTGTAATTTTTGAAATTGATTACTTTGTTGTATTTCAATCTCAAAGCGTAAAATCTCTTCGTTGGTATAATCAACTTGGGCAAGGTAATAAATTGAATCACCTTCTTTTACTTCTTTAAAAGTAAGCGTTTGTTTATTGCCAAGTAGGTTTCTAGCTGTGCCAGTAAGCTTTGCTGTTTGGGCTGTATTTTCGGCATCATTTTTTAAAACAGAAATATTCACAATGCCTTTGTATCCGCTTCGCTCAAGGCCATACGCTTTTGCTATTTTTGGCTGAATAAAAGTAGAAGGAAAGGCGATGTAATGCACTTGCCAAGGGCCAAGCTCTTTATATTGTGCGCCTTGCATTTCTTCGCTTTGCGCGTTAAATGCAAATGCTAAACAAGCAATAAAACAAAACTTAATTAAACGGTTCATTATGTATTCCTCAAAACATATAAAAAAGAGGCCTTTGGGCCTCTAATTAAAAAATCCATATTAGACTAAAAAATCCATAAGCAGCATTTGCAAAAACTGAATACCAATAATAAGCACTAAAACTGATAAATCTAAGCCACCCATTGATGGCAATATTTTACGAATTGGTTTTAGCATTGGTTCAGTAAGCTGATGGAAAACCGCTTCTATAGGGTTATAACCTTGGCTAACCCAACTTAAAATAGCGCGAATAATAAGTACCCAAAAAACTAAGTTAAGGCCTTCTTTTAGTACCGTTATAAGTGCTTGTATAATTACTGGCTGTATTGCCCACGCATTATATATAACAAGCATTAAAGTACTAATTTTGGCTACAGCCACTATAAATGCCAACAACAGAGATGCTAAATCAAGTCCGCCAAATCCCGGAATGATTTTACGCAGTGGTTTTACCGCAAACGAAGTGGCTTTAACCACAAACTGGCTCATTGGATTATAAAAGTCGGCTTTTGCCCACTGCAGCCAAAAGCGCAGTAATACCACCATTAAAAACAAATCAAACAGGGTACTGATTAAAAATTGCATGGCATTCATAGTGTAACCTTCAATAAAAAAGTGGTTTTAAAGTTCTTTTTCCATTTGCATCGCACGCGCAATACACGCATCCATTGCATCGCCAACGGTTTTAGTTAAGCCTTCATCTTTTAAGTGCTCAACAGCTGCGTGAGTAGTACCGCCTTTAGATGTTACGTTTGAACGTAGTTGCGAAATAGTAATATCAGGCTGGCTAAGTGCCATTTCTGCGGCGCCAAGGGCTGTTTGTTGTACTAAACGACGAGCGTCTTCATCATTAAAACCCAGCGCTTTGGCTTTTTCTTCTATGGCTTCCATAAATAAGAAAAAGTAAGCTGGTGATGAGCCGGTCACAGCAATAATATCGTTAATTTGTGATTCTTTTTCGACCCATACAACAATGCCAGTGCATTCAAAAACTTGTTGTACAAACTCGTGTTCGCTTTGTGTTTCGCCCGCGCCATATAAACCTGATACACCACGGCCTAATAAAGACGGTGTATTTGGCATGCAACGTACCATTTTAACGTCTTGACCTAGCATTTCACGTAAACGTTTTACAGTTAAGCCAGCAGCAACAGAAATAAACAGTTTATCGCTAAAATCTACGCCCGACTCTTGAAACGATTTACATAAATCGCCCATCATTTGTGGTTTAACAGACAAAACAATTACATCAGCATCGCGCAGGGCTTCGTTATTGTCACTGGTGGTTTGCACCTTGAAATCAAAGGCTACCTTTTCAAGCTTTTCTTGGTTGCGGTTAGTCGCAATAATGTTACTTGCGTTAAAACCGTTTTTTACCATGCCACCAATAATGGCGTAGCTCATATTACCTGTGCCTATAAATGCGATTTTTTTATCTGACATAAATCTATTATCACCTTTTAAGTTCGTGTTCCAAAAATGTCTGTGCCGATCCTTACCATGGTTGAACCTGCACTAATGGCAGCTTCAACATCGTTACTCATACCCATCGACAAAGTATCTACTTGAGGATATTGGGTCTTTAGTTTATCAAAGCAAGTTTGTAATTGCTCAAAAGATTGAATTTGCGTATCCAGATCGTTGCTTTTAGCGGGAATTGCCATTAAACCTCGAAGTGTTAAGTGCTCACATTGGTTAATAAAATCGGCAAGTTCATCTATTTCATCGCGGTGGCAACCCGACTTCGCTTCCTCATTACTTATATTTACTTGAATAAGTATATTAAGAGGCTGTTTATCGTCTGGGCGCTGGGAATCTAATCGTTTCGCTATTTTTATGCGATCAACACTTTGCACCCAATCAAAGTTGGCAGCCACTAAAGCACTTTTATTAGATTGAATAGGGCCAATGAAATGCCAAATGATGTCGCTATATGACTGTAGTTGAGCTATTTTATCTATAGCCTCTTGAACATAAGATTCACCAAATTCGCGCTGACCATGCTCATAAGCTGCAATAACATCTTCGCTTGGTTTAGTTTTAGACACTGCCAGTAGAGTGACTTCGTTAGTGTTTCGTTGTGCAATTTTTGCCGCGTCTGCAATTCTAGCGTAGGCGGATGTGAGTCGTTCTGCTATTGTAACCATATATTTATCAGTTAGTTGTGGAGTCATAAATGGATATTACCGAATTATTAGCGTTTAGTGTGCAACACAAAGCATCCGATTTACATTTATCGTCGGGTGTTTCACCTATGATACGCGTAGACGGTGATGTTCGCCGCATTAATATACCAGCCCTTGCAGACAAAGACGTAAACAGTCTGGTTTACGATATTATGAACGATAATCAACGCAAGGACTATGAACAAAATCTCGAAGTGGATTTTTCGTTTGAAGTGCCTAATTTAGCACGTTTTCGTGTGAATGCGTTTAACTCTAATCGCGGGCCTGCTGCGGTATTTCGTACCATACCAAGTGAAGTGTTAACGCTTGATGATTTAGGTGCGCCAGATATTTTTAAAACAATCTCCGATACCCCACGTGGACTCGTGTTAGTGACAGGTCCAACGGGCTCTGGTAAATCAACAACACTTGCCGCTATGGTCGATTATATAAATCAAAATAAACATCACCATATTCTAACAATAGAAGATCCAATCGAGTTTGTTCACGATAATAAATTAAGCCTTATTAATCAACGTGAGGTACATCGCGATACTCATAGCTTTTCAAACGCGCTACGTAGTGCATTGCGTGAAGATCCAGATGTAATATTGGTCGGTGAGTTACGTGATTTAGAAACAATTCGTCTTGCAATGACCGCTGCTGAAACGGGTCACTTAGTGTTTGGCACGTTGCATACAACATCTGCACCAAAAACCATTGACCGTATTATCGATGTATTCCCAGGTGAAGAAAAATCAATGGTACGTTCAATGTTATCTGAATCTTTGCGTGCTGTTATCTCGCAAACACTGCTTAAAAAGATTGGTGGCGGGCGAGTTGCAGCACACGAAATTATGATTGCAGTACCTGCTATTCGTAACTTAATTCGTGAAGATAAAATTGCACAAATGTACTCGTCTATTCAAACCGGTGCGTCTGTGGGCATGCAAACAATGGATCAATGTTTAACTAATTTAGTTAATCACGGCATTGTTACAAATGCGGCAGCGAAAGAAAAAGCACAAGACAAAACACAATTTGGTGGGTAAGAAACTATTATGGCTTTATCTTTAAACGACTTTTTACTCATCATGATTGAGAAAAAAGGTTCTGACTTATTTGTATCGAGTCAGCTACCTGTAAGTGCAAAAATAAACGGCGAGCTAACAGCCCTCAGTGACGATAGGCTTACAGATGAGCAATCGCTTGAGTTAGTTGAATCTGCAATGAGCGAAAAGCAAAAAGCAGAGTTTCATACAACGAAAGAATGTAACTTTGCGATTGCCACCGACGAAGGGCGCTTTCGTATTTCTGCCTTTTGGCAACGCGATAAAGCAGGTATGGTTATTCGCCGTATTGTGACGCAAATACCTGATGTGAGTGAGCTAGGTCTTCCTTCTATTCTTACCGATGTAATTATGTCTAAGCGTGGCCTTGTTTTGTTCGTTGGTGGTACTGGCACGGGTAAATCAACCTCGCTAGCCGCACTTATTGGCTACAGAAACCGACATCAACGTGGTCATATACTGACTATTGAAGATCCGATTGAATTTGTTCATGAGCATCGTAAAAGTATTATTACTCAACGCGAAGTAGGGCTTGATACCGAAAGCTTTGAGTCAGCACTTAAAAGCTCATTACGCCAAGCTCCCGATGTAATTTTGATTGGTGAAATTCGCTCTCAAGAAACTATGGAATACGCACTAAGCTTTGCCGAAACAGGTCATTTATGTGTTGCAACACTGCATGCTAATAATGCTAACCAAGCGATTGACCGTATTATGCATTTAGTTCCAAAAGAAAAACACGATAAGCTTAAGTACGATTTAGCACTTAATTTACGTGCTATCGTGGCGCAGCAATTAGTGCCGACTGCTGATGGTGAAAGCCGTGTTGCAGCTATTGAAATATTGCTTAACTCACCAATGGTTGCTGAACTGATTAAAAACGGTGATATTGGTGGTATTAAAGAGGCAATGGCTAAATCGAAAGAAATGGGCATGCAAACCTTTGACCAAGCATTATTTGAGCTGTATAGACAGCAGCGAATTAATTACGCTGATGCACTGCATCATGCTGATTCGCCAAATGATTTACGCTTAATGATTAAACTGCGCAATAACGAACAGCAAGGTGCGGGCTTTTTACAAGGCGTTACTATTGATGGCCTTGACGATAAAAATAGCGATCAATGATTTAAAAAGTAATGAATATAAATACTTAATATAAAAAAAGCGCCAATTGGCGCTTTTTATTTATATAACGGGTTATTTATATAGCGGGCTTATTCACCGTAACTAGACTCAAAAAAACTTTCTAAAATAATAACCGCAGACATATTATCTACGTTACCTTTACCTAAGTTTTTATAGCCACCACTTTCAAAAAGTCGCGCTTTAGCATCTGCAGTCGTTAAACGCTCGTCTTGTGTTTGCACAGGAATGCCATAATGATTATGTAATCTGTTGGCAAACTTTTTTGCTTTAAAGGTAACCTCTTGTGACGTTCCATCCATATTTAGTGGTAAGCCAACAACCATTAAGTCAGGCTGCCATTCGGTTACTTGTACAGCAATATGGTCCCAGTTAGGAATGCCATCTTGTGCTTTTACAGCCTTAAGGCTAGACGCGCTGCCTGTTAGCTCTTGCCCAATAGCAATACCAATACTTTTGGTGCCAAAGTCAAAGCCCATTACAGTGCGTTCGCCTTGCGGCTTAAGCGATTTTTTTGTCATGTGTATCTTGTTTAAGTTTGCTAAGGGTTAAGTTACTATTATGCGTGACCAGCTTCAGGGCTGAGTTGGCTAATATCAAAGCCCAACATTGAAACTGCTTTTTCCCATCGTTTTTCAACGGGGGTATCAAAAATGATCTTCGGATCGGCTTCTATGATCAACCAACTGTTATCAAGTAACTCTTGTTCGAGTTGTCCTTGCTCCCATCCTGAATAACCCAATGTAATAATAAATTGTTCGGGTGCTTGTGCGGTAGTTAAGCTTGCTAAAACGTCTTTTGAGGTAGTGATCATAATATCGCTACTGAGTTTTTGGCTTGCTGAATAACCTGATTGAGGAGAGTGCAAAACAAAACCACGGTCAGTTTTAACGGGTCCGCCTGCAAACACACTTACTTTTGCTGCGTTTTGAGTTTTGTCGTTATCAATTTCTATTTTATCTAAAAGTTCGCCAACAGTAACATCAATAGGTTGGTTTATTACCAAGCCCATAGCCCCATCTTCATTGTGCTCACAAATATAGGTAACAGCACGTTTAAAAAAAGGGTCTTGCATCGACGGCATCGCGATTAAAAAATGATTTTCTAATGACTGCATAGATTTCACCCTTTTTAGTTAATGAACTTTGAGTATGGCACATACCTTTGTTTTTAAAACTAAAAAAGCACTTTCATACAGTTTAAAAATTAATAGTTAACAACTATATTAAAATTTATGACACGAAAGTGCTTTTAATAACGATAGGTAGATACTTATTTATCTAGCTTTCTTTCAATGGCATCAAACAAAATACCTGTAATAGAAATATCATAAGCAGCTTCAATTTCGCGCACGCACGTTGGTGCAGTTACGTTAATTTCAGTTAATTTATCGCCAATAATATCTAAACCTACAAATATTAAGCCTTTTTCTTTAAGCGTTGGTGCAACCGCTTGCGCTATTTTTAAATCTGACTCGCTAAGTGGACGGGCTTCGCCTCGACCGCCAACAGCTAAATTACCGCGTGTTTCACCATTTTGTGGAATTCGCGCTAAACAATACGGAATAACCTCACCATCAATAACCAATACGCGCTTGTCGCCTTGTTTGATCTCTGGGATGTAATTTTGCACCATAGCAAAGCGGCTGCCGTGCTCGGTTAGCGTTTCACAAATTACACCAATGTTGGCATCGTCTTCTCTAAGGCGGAAAATAGATGCGCCACCCATGCCATCAAGGGGTTTTAAAATAATGTCTTTATGCTCGGCTAAAAACTCACGAATTTGTTTTTGGCTACGTGTAACAAGTGTGTCTGGCGTATGTTCGCTAAACCATGCTGTAAATAGCTTTTCGTTAGCATCGCGAAGGCTTTGTGGCTTGTTAATTATTAACGTACCTTCTTGTTCTGCACGCTCTAAAATATACGTCGCGTAAATGTATTCGGTATCAAAAGGAGGATCTTTTCGCATTAAAATAACATCAAGGTCGGCAAGGGCTATAGTGGCTTTTTCTTCAAGCTCGTACCATTTTTCTGCATTATTAAACACTTGCGCTTTAGACGCTGTAGCGTACGACTTACCTTTACGAAGAGATAAATCATCCATCTCCATATAATAAATTTCGTAGCCGCGTTCTTGCGCTTGCATCATCATTGCAAAACCGGTGTCTTTTTTGATGTTAAATCCACTAATAGGATCTGAAATAATACCTAACTTAATTGCCATGCGCTGTGCCTTACTATAAATGTTACTGTTTATATGAGGGTGCTTTTAGTTATTTCAATTAGCTAAATCGCCAAATTGAAGTTGTAATGCACTTAAGACCGTTAAAGCGGCTGTTTCCGTTCGTAAAACGCGCGGGCCTAAGCGAATATCCACAAATTCTAGTTGTTTAGTTAGTGCCATTTCATCGTCGGTAAAGCCTCCTTCTGGGCCGACTAAAAAGCGTACGCCATCTTTAGGTACCGTAATGGTTTTAATGCTGTGCTCAGCACGAGGGTGAAGAGTGAGCTTAATTGCATTGGTTTGTTGTGCAAGCCATTGTTTTAAATCTACAGGGGGATGAATAATTGGCACAAAATTACGCCCAGATTGCTCTGCCGCTGCTATTGCAATTTTTTGCCATTGTTGGTGTTTTTTCTCAAGGCGATCGCCCATTAGTTTCACGCCACAGCGCTGACTAAAAATGGGGGTGATTTCGGTAATGCCCAGTTCAACTGACTTTTGAATTGTAAAATCCATTTTATCACCACGGGATACACACTGGCCTAAATGAATTTTAAGCGGGGATTCTACATCATGAGGATTAAGCTCTAACGGCATTACGACGACTGTTTTTTTTGTTACCTCAATTATTTCACTAAGGTATTCGCCGCCTTCGCCATTAAAAATAGATACATGCTCGCCTACTTTCATGCGCAGCACTCTGCCAATATGCCCTGCAGCATCGTCATCTAAAGTTACAGGGGTGTTTAGGGCAATACTCGATGTTTGATAAATATGAGGAACTCGCATAGGGCGTCACTTATTACTTAGCGTAAAAATATATACTGCTATGGTAAGTAAGCTGGGAGCTGTGCGCAATTATTTATTTTTATTAAGTTGCTCTGCAAGGTCTATTAAATCTTGTGGTGTGCGCGCTATATCGTGGTGATTTTGCGAAGGTTCTGTTAACGTCTCGTCAGTAACTAGGCTTAGTGTATAGCCTGTATCATCAAAGCTTATTAAAAAGCGCTCTTCATGTAACGAGTTATAAATAAAGCGTTGTTTATCGCTTGCTAGTAAGTAATCGGTACTATTAAAAAGGACTCCGTGTAAATCGTGATGCTCTTTTAGATAGTTAATTAATTCAGAAACGCTTATTTCGTTTTCAAGGTCGCAATAACTATAGTCTTTAATAAGTTCGTCAAACATCATTTTTACTAACTGGCGGGTATTACTGCCTGCTGCAATAAGCGTACTCGCTTTTGTTTTACCATTATTATTTACATAGTATTCGGCAAATGCTCGGCTAAATTCGTTGTCTATGTCAATTAACAAGTAATTCGTTATTTCAAGTGGCATAGAGCTAGGACCTTGTTGCATTTAAGTAATTACCATTATTACTTAAATGCAGACTTTTAATGGCTGTATTTTAGTAAAAAGGTCTAAAGAGAAAACATGCTAATAAGTAAATAGCCTATAGCACAAAAAACAGCAAACTCTATACATGCTACCCCAATATTATCTTGATGGTCTATTTCAAGAGCCGTATCAATATTTGGTAAAGAGATAACTTTTATCACATACGTTAAGCTGTAAAGTAGTATCCACATTACACCGCAATGCATAACGAGTGTAAATATGTTTTCTACCATTTTACCGTTTTGAAATGCTGCGCTAGATAAACCAGCATACACAGCCAATGCTAAACCGATTGATTTGCCAGCATACCTTATACCAATAGATGTATTCTCTAGGTTAAAGTTACTTTGTAGCGAAGCTCCTTGATTTGCTTTTGCAAAACGGTGTTCTCGTATTTTACTATCCAGTGCAAACATTCCCTGAAGCGTAAAAAAGCTAACACAAGCAATAAGTAAGTTGCTAAATCCCTGTGTGTGCGTCCACGTGTACAAGCCAAGTGCGATAATACAGTTAGCGATTAACATGCCTGAATCTACCAATGCAGCACATACATTTTGTTTTAGTATGGCAGCTTCTTCGTTAAACCTGTGAAGTATCCATTTTCTGTGAATTAAATGACCCACTTTTATAAAAGTGAATAAAAGAATAATAATAATTAACACTTTTAACGGGTTTGACTGTGCGGTACTTATGCTTATTTCGTCAAATAAGAAAGCCATAGTGGCTATAACAACTGATATTTCAGATGCAAAACTAATACCCATGGCAAAGTTGTCGTGTTGTGCTAGCTCATCTTTAAGCGCTTGTTTTGCTTTGATTTGAGTGACAACTCGTAAACAAAAAATAGTTATGCAAATAACCGCAAAACTAATGGCAATCGCAATAAAACTAGTGTTAGATAAAGACAAATATGACATGGTGATCCTAATTAAGTTAACCTTTCTAGGTTTTAATCATTCTAGTACGGTTATTGATGATATAAAAGAGAGGATTGATGAGTAACGTAAAGCAACTTCCTATTCAATTACAAAAACTTGGCTTGATGCGCTTTGAACAGTTATACCCGCAGCAAAGTAAACAAAGTGAAGTTGTAAGGTTATTAGCATTAAGCGACTTTGCTTGGCGCAGTTTAGAATCACAACCTGATTTAAATACTTGGCTATTATGCAAAGACGAAATACATAATAGAGTAATAGATTCTCCTTTTAAAAACCTTAACTTAGCTGACATTGATGAAGTGCAGTGCCATAAAGTACTTCGCCAATATCGTGAAAAGTACTGGCTCAAAGTCGCCTTTTTAGATTTATGCTGTAACAATCCCATTGCCGATAGTATTAATTACATAAGCCAACTGGCTGACATGCTAATAAATAGTGCTAACCAATGGGCGCATGCACAGGTGGCAAAAGTAAATGGTGAGCCGCTTGATGAGCAAAACCAAGCAATGCCGTTAATGGTGTTGGGTATGGGAAAACTTGGCGGACAAGAGCTAAATTACTCCTCTGATATTGATCTCATTTTTGCATATCCGCGCAGTACAAAAACCCAAGGTGGCCGCAGAAGCCTTGAGGCTCAAGTATTTTATACCAAAGTTGCACAAAAGCTCATTGCATCACTTAACCAAGCCACCGGTGACGGGCAGGTATTTAGGGTTGATATGCGCCTACGCCCGTTTGGCGAAAGTGGCCCTTTGGTTATGAGCTTTAATGCCATTGAAGATTACTACCAAGAACAAGGTCGCGACTGGGAACGCTACGCGATGTTAAAAGGGCGCTTAATTGGCACGCCTAACAAATATTGGGATGAATTTATTAAGCTTTTAAAGCCGTTTGTTTATCGCCGGTATATTGATTTTTCGGTGATTGAATCTTTGCGTAAAATGAAGTTAATGATTGCACAAGAGGTTCGCCGTAAACGCTTAACTAATAATATAAAATTAGGCGCTGGTGGTATTCGTGAAGTTGAATTTATAGTGCAAGCCCTACAAATGGTACGAGGTGGCCGAGAGGCTAATTTACAAACTCAATCATTACTTAAAGCATTAAATGAGCTGGCACTTAGCCAAGTTATAGATGAGCAAGAAGCGAGCGAGCTTAAACGCAATTACCTTTATTTGCGAAAAGTTGAACAGTACTTACAAATATTTGACGATCAGCAAACGCAAACACTCCCCGATGATGAATTGAACCAGCAGCGCTTAAATTTATTATTAGAACAAGCTGATTTTTCTGCCACTTTAATCACTATTGAAAAGGTAATGAAGCAAGTTAACGGCGAGTTTGCACTCGTTATTGGTGAAGAAACCGCACCACTAGATACCTGTGAAGGTGCATTTATTAGTGCTTGGGATCATGGTGATGTGAGCTTTCTAAAAGAGGCTAGAGATGAATGGCAAACACCCCTTAACGATTTTAAATTAAGGCTGTCTAAGGTCAACATAGGTAACCGAGGGCGTGAAACCCTTGATAAATTAATGCCTGTTTTATTGAGCCAGTTAAATGACTTTAATGCCAGCGCAGCTGCTTTTACAATGGTTTGCCAAATTTTTAATAAGATAATTTCACGTACTGCTTATTTAGAATTGCTGTACGAAAACCAAGGTGCATTAAAGCAACTTGTTTTACTGTGTTGTCATAGCAAATGGATAGGCGAGCATATTTCTCGCTACCCTATATTGCTGGATGAGCTAATAGACCCGGCTGTTCTTTATAAACCGACACCATTAACCGCTTATAAAGATGAAATAAGACAGTATTTTTTGCGAATAGAGCATGACGATTTAGAACTGCAAATGGAGTCGCTTAGGCAATTTAAGCAAACGCATCAATTACGAATTGCTGCTGCTGATGCAACCGGTGTTCTTGATGTAATGAAAGTAAGCGATCACTTAACCGTATTGGCTGAAGCGATTGTTGATCAAGCTGTTAATATTGCATGGCATAACACCGTTAAGCGTTTTGGTATGCCCCCTGGCACTGATGATGAAAACAAAGGTTTTGCTGTTATTGCATATGGTAAAACAGGCGGCTTAGAAGTAGGGTACGACTCAGATTTAGATTTGGTGTTTGTGCATAATCATGATGGCTCAAGCCAAACCAATGGTGAAAAACCGATAGATTCTCGCCAGTTTTATTTAAAACTCGCTCAGCGCTTAATGCATTTATTTAATACTCGTACTGCTTCGGGTATTTTGTATGAGCTTGATACGCGATTACGCCCTGAAGGTGCATCAGGTTTACTTGCTATCAATCTAGAGAGTTTTAATCACTATCAGCAAACTCAAGCATGGACGTGGGAACATCAAGCGCTTGTGCGGGCTCGGTTAATTTTGGGCCAAGACGATCTTATAGATCGTTTTTCACAAATCCGTAAAAATATACTTTGCCAACAGCGCGATGATACCGTGTTAAAAGCCGATGTAATAAAAATGCGCGAAAAAATGCGCGACCATCTAGCGAAAGGAAATTCTGAACAATTTGATTTAAAACAAGATATTGGCGGTATGGCTGATATTGAGTTTATTACGCAATATTTAGTACTTAAACACGCGAATGAGTTTGAGCAGCTTACCGTTTATTCAGATAACGTAAGAATATTAACGGATGCAGCAAATATAGGCTGTATTACTAAAGAGCAAAAACAGCAGTTGATCAAAGCGTATATTGATTATCGCTCGTGTTATCACGTGCTGAGCTTGGATCAAAAAGGCAAATTGATCTCGCGAGAAGCTTTTTTACAAGATATTACTAACGTAACGAATATTTGGAATAGTATTTTTGAATTGAATTGAATTGAATTGTAAAACCCAAGCGCTTGCTTGGGTTTTTTGTACGTGTAAACCCTTAAACCCTTAAACCTTTAGCTTTAAACAGTTTGTTCGCACAAATTCTGATGGTAACTCTGTAATAACCGCTGCTCTTTGTTTGTGGCAAAAGTAAGTGTAAACCTCATGCTCAAAGTCGTCATTTATAGCACGACCAATTTGATAAAGTGCTGAAGTAAAGTTGCTGTCTACTCTAAAATGATCTTTAACTACGTAGTCTTTACTTAAATACCAGTAAAGCTCAATACCTTCATTTTTAGCATATTGATAGAGTACGTCTTTAAGTGTTGTGCCATTTTCAAAGCGTCTAGGTTCAACTTCTCCAGTCCAAGTGGTCGGCATTGGATCAACTGTTCGCGCACGTTCAGCCAATACTCTATCTAAGGTCTGTTCTGGTGTTTTAAGTTTTAAAACAAATTGATCTCGTTCTTTATTACTTTTTACTTGGTTACGAATAGAGGAGTAAAAACGTGATAATCCTTCGGCAGCTGCATTTTTAGATTTTTTAATATCAAATAAAGAGCCATCACTCAACAAAAAGTATACGGCGAGTGCTATTAGTACAGCTGCAAATGATAAATGCCTAATCCAAAACCACATGATTATTACCCACCTTATTTGTTCCTATTATTGTTATACCATTACTTTTTATAAAAAGAAGGGGTATTTTTATCAGGTCGAGTTTTAAAACGACGGTGTAGCCACATATATTGTTCGGGTGCGGCATTAACAGATTGTTCCATGCGTTGATTTACACGTGTTACATCAGCCTTATTATCACCACTGGGGAAGTTTTCAAGCTCTGGCAGTATTTCTAAGTGATATTTACCATTTTCATCACGGCGAGTTATTAAACTCATTGTTTCGCAGTTTTTACTGCCTGCAAACATAAGAGTACCCGTTGTAGTTGCAGCGTCAGGTACTGCGTAAAATGGGACAAATTCACAGCGGTTACGACCGTAATCTTGATCGGGTAAGTAATAACATACCTTTTTATTTTTTAATGCTTTTAGTAAACCTTTTACATCTTTTCGACCGATTAAATATTCGTTAGAGCGAAGGCGCCCATTAGTCGTAAAGTATTCCATTAGTGGGTTGTTATGAGGGCGATAAAAGCCAACACCCTGACACTCTAAGCCCATAATACGGCTAGCCATTTCAAGATGCAGAATATGAGGTACAAGCAATAAAACACCTTTACCAGACGCTTGTACGCGTTCAAAGTGCTCAAGCCCTTTAAAAGACCCTAATGCTTTTTGTGCTCGCCACTGTGGCCACCACCAGGCCATGCCAGTCTCAACCATTGCAATACCGGTGTTTTCCATATTTTTGAGCACAAGGTCTTTTTGATCTGCTGCGCTCATATCAGGAAAACACAGCTTAATATTTACTTCTGCAATATGGCGACGGCGCTTCATAAATTTATGAACTAAGCGACCAAGCTGTTTACCCATTGCTAATTGTAGTTTTTGCGGTAACCAAGAAATTAAATATAAAAATAGAACGCCAATCCACGTTAACCAGTATCGAGGGCCCAAAAAAGATGCTTTAAAAGGAGATGAGGTGACCACAAAAATATCTCTGAGAATAAAAACGATAGTTTAACGCTAAGCGCTGTAAAATACAAAAAGCCAGCATTTAGCTGGCTTCCAATGTTTTTAACTACATGAATCATGCGATTTAAGCGGCTTTTAAACCTTGGTTTATAGCAACTAAATCTTCACTTGTTAATGTACCCGCAGCTTGTTTTAGGCGAAGGGTAGATAACACATAACGGTAACGTACATCAGCAAGGTTACGCTTTGCATCGTATAAATTTTGCGTACTTACTAGTACGTCAACAATGGTACGAGTACCTACTTCAAAACCTGCTTCAGTTGCTTTAAGCGCACTTTGAGCTGAAACAACGGCTTGCTCTAGCGCTTTGTAAGTAGCAATGTCTGATACAACTTGGTTATAAGATGTAATCACTGTTCGAGTTACTGCGCGGTAATTTGTTTCATAGTCTTGGCTCGCACCTACGTAAAACGCACGGGCCTGATTTGTTGCAGCAACTGTTGCACCACCTGAATATAAAGGTACGCTAAAGTTAAGCCCTACAGAGCTTGAGTCTGAACGTGGCTGATCATCAAAGTTAGCGCCATTTATTTGATTGTCTGTAAGAGAATCGCCATAACTAGCACTTAGGGTTAGCTTTGGATAATGACCCGCTTTTGCTAATTCAATTTGATCTTTTGCAATATCAACCGTTACTTTAGACACTTGTAGGTTTATATTTTTATCTTCAGCTACTTTAACAAAGTCGCTTGAGCGCTTAGTTGGTTTAGTTGTTGAGAAAGTATCTGTATTTAAAAAGTCTAATTTTTCGTGATATTTACCTGTAATCTCACGAAGTTGCTCACGTGCTGTTTCTACAGCATTACCTGCAATAATTTCTTGAGCTACAGAGTTATCAAACTGAGCTTGCGCTTCGTGTACGTCAGTAATTGCTGTTAAGCCTACCGCATACCGTTGTTTTGTTTGCTCAAGTTGACGTTCAATTGCACGTTTTTCAGCTTCAACAAATTCAAGGTTATCGCTTGCACTTAATACGTTAAAATAACCTTCAGCAACGCGTACAATTAAGTTTTGTTTAGCTGCATCGTATAGGCCGCTTGCTTGAAGCGCTTGCTTGTCGGCAATATCTAACGTATTCCAGGCACCTAAATCAAATAATGTTTGCCTTAAGCTCACACCGCGAGAGAATTGGTCTGTATCACTTTCAACTTTTACTTGGTTAGATAAGTCGCCAACGCTTTGGTACGACGTTGCATCGCTTTTTGTATAACCCATAGTTAAACCAATTTGAGGTAATAGTGCACTCATCGCCAAATCGCTTTGGTAAGACTGCGCATCGGCTTGGGCTTTTGCTTTTAAAACAGTAGGATCGTTAGCTGTCGCTATTTCAAAAACTTGTAGTAAATCTTCAGCTTTCACTGCTGTTGCACCTAATGCGCATGATAAACTAACTAGCGCCGCAAGAATGTTCTTTTTCATGTGGGGTTCGGTCCTTAGACAATTTTTGTACTAAAAGCATGTTAACCTGTTTTACTGCATAACAAAAAAAATAATTAGTAAAACAGTATGTTCAAGTGTAACAGAATATATTAACGCATTTTAAAGCTTTAGATAAGTAGGAGGTATGTACGTGGTTGATAAAAAGCTCGTTCAATTTACACATAAAGATGTGAATTTAAAGCCAATAAAAAACCTTTATAAAGGTTTTTTTCAGGTTGATTTATACCAGTTTGAACATGCTCTTTTTGCGGGTGGAAAATCTAAAGTAATTAGTCGAGAAATATTAGAACGTGGCGATGCTATTGCAGTACTCCCTTACGATCCAATATCAGATACTGTTCTTTTAATTGAGCAAATACGTATTGGCGCTATTAAAAGCAAGCATTCGCCTTGGCTGCTAGAGTGTATAGCCGGAATGACAGACGGCAGTACGGATTACGAATCAGTTGTAAAAAAAGAAGCGTATGAAGAAGCTGGGCTTAAATTAACTGAACTTGAATTTATGCTTTCATACCTATCAAGCCCTGGTGGTACAACTGAGCGCTTACATTTATATTTAGCGCGTACTGACTTAAGCCAAGTGAAATCAGGTGTATATGGTCTTGAAACTGAAGGCGAGGATATAAAAACTCACATTCTATCAGTTGATGATGCGCTAATGCGCCTCAATAACGGTGAAATGGATAATGCGGCAACGGTTATTTGTATGCAGTGGCTTGCGCTAAATCGCGAAAAAATGGCAAGCAAATGGGCATAAACTCTTACTAATATTATGGTGGTACTTTGACAGCACAATTAGCAACAAAGCGATATATTCAGAGCCTCCCAAAGTATTTAACACTTTGTGAGCATAACTATGTGCGACTATTAAAGTTGTTACCGAGCGAGCGCAATATAGGAAGCATTCGTGAAGTTAAACTTGGCAACAGTGAGTTTGCTACAAAAATTGATGGCAGCGCAAAATACACTATGGATATTTCAATTAAGCAGCTAACAGGAATGGTTAAAGGGATTACGCCACTGTATTTAACGGTGCGTTTGTATCACGATGCCAAAGTGGCTGAAATTGTTCATCACGATTATCATCAACGCATAAAACCATCTTATGGATACCCTAACCCTAAAATGCATCAAAAAGATGAAAAGTATCAACTTAATGCTTTTTTATACGATTGGTTAGTGGCCTGTGTAGAGCACGGACAAGCGACGTTAAATTGGGATGTAAATAATGGCTTGGTTTGATGATACATATACATTTGATAAATCATCTTTGTGCATTGCTCATATTACTGACAGCCATTTATTTGCAGACAAAAGCGGTGAGTACTTTACTGTAAATACCGCAGAACATTTTGAACAAGCCTTGGCACACATAGCAAAACAATCAATAGACTGCATTATTTTTGGTGGCGATTTAACACAAGATCATAGTTTTGAATCGTACTTATTATTTAGTGAACTTATAAATGCCAGTGACATTACTTGTCCTGTATTTTGGGTGCCAGGTAATCATGATGAACTAGCAATGCTTAATCGCATAAGTGGTGGGCAAATAAATTCGGCTAAACATATTATTGCTAATGGGATTGAGTTACTTCTTATTAATTCTAAAGGGCCCACGCCCGCAGGATGGGTTACTGGCACGCATTTAGATGAAGTAACGGACGCTTTAGTCAACTCGAATAATAGTAAAGTTATATTTTGTCATCATAATCCGCTGCCAATAAACGGCTACCTTGATAAACACTTATTAGAAAATGGCCCACAGCTTTTAAATATCTTAGTTAATAGTAATAATGTATCTGCGCTTTTTCATGGGCATGTGCACAATGATTACGAACAAAGTTTTAGAGGGCTGCCCATATATGCGACCCCAGCCAGCTCAATACAGTTTGTAAAGCACACTTCACAGTGGGAGCAAAAAAATGCGGGACCAGCTTACAGAACGCTAAATATAAAGAGTAAAAAAGATAAAGTAGAAGTAAAAACGGAAGTAGTATGGCTAAACGCGTAATTTATATTCATGGCTTTAATAGTTCACAAAAATCATATAAAGCTGTGCGCTTTGGTGAGCTTATGGCAAACTATGACGTTGATTATTGTGTACCGAACTTAAACCACGAGCCCCTACAAGCTATAATTGAGCTTGAACAATTACTAACGCCAAATACCGTTTTATTAGGTAGCTCGTTAGGTGGTTTTTTTGCCACGTATTTATCGCAGCGTTATCAAATTCCTGCAGTGGTTATTAATCCCGCGGTCGCACCCTATAATTTATTACAGTCGTTACTTGGACCTAATTATAATCCGTATCAAGATTATCATTACGATTTAAATAACAGTCATATTGAGGCACTTAAATTACTCGCTGTAGATAAATTAGCATACCCTGAGTTACTGTACTTATTACAGCAAACAGGCGATGAAGTGTTGAACTTTCAACACGCAGTAAAATATTATTCGCAATGCAAGCAATTGATAGAATTTGGTGGCGATCATAGCTACGTTGAATTTGAACGCACTTTTGCAAGTATTGTAGATTTTCTTAAAATCACGTAAAACTAGTTAGCCTGAACTGAGGTTAGTTACTATATTAACGCTTTAGCGCATATAACAATAAAACTAGTAAAACGTATTAGAGCCTTAGCGGATATAAAGACAAAAACTATGAGTGATCAAAATTATAACGCCGAAGCCATTGAAGTACTTAATGGATTAGATCCGGTAAAACGACGCCCAGGGATGTACACAGATACAACACGTCCCAATCATTTAGGCCAAGAGGTTATCGATAACAGTGTCGATGAAGCTATGGCTGGTCATGCTACTCGTATCGACGTAATACTCCACGAAGATAACTCGCTTGAAGTAAGTGATGACGGGCGTGGTATGCCTATTGATATTCACCCAGAAGAAGGTATCCCTGGGGTTGAATTGATCTTCACTAAATTACACGCCGGTGGTAAGTTTTCTAATAAAAACTATCAATTTTCGGGTGGTTTACACGGTGTAGGTATTTCGGTAGTAAATGCGTTATCTACGCGTGTAGAAGTAACAGTAAGGCGCGACGCTCAGCAATTTAGAATGGCATTTGAAAGCGGCGATAAAGTAGAAGACTTAAACGTAATTGGTACAGTCGGTAAGCGTAACACCGGCACTACGGTTCGTTTTTGGGCTGATGTTAGCTACTTTGATTCACCAAACTACTCAATTACTAAACTTAATCATTTATTAAAAGCCAAAGCCGTTTTGTGTCCAGGGCTGCGAATTAAGTTTGTTAATAAGCAAACAAAAGAAACCCAAGAATGGTTTTACGAAACAGGCTTAAAAGATTATTTAGTTGAAGCAATTAAAGGTTTTGAAACATTACCGCAAGACCCGTTTGTTGGCGAATTTAAAAGTTCAATTGAAGGCGCTGACTGGGCTGTTGTATGGCTACCAGAAGGTGGTGAATCAATAGCTGAAAGCTACGTAAACCTTATTCCTACCGCGCAAGGTGGTACGCATGTAAATGGTTTACGCCAAGGCTTACTTGAAGCAATGCGTGAATTTTGTGAGTTTAGAAACTTACTCCCTCGTGGTGTGAAATTAACTCCTGATGACATTTGGGATCGTTGTAGTTACGTGTTATCGGTTAAAATGCAAGACCCTCAATTTGCCGGTCAAACAAAAGAAAAACTATCATCACGCTCGTGTTCTGCGTTTGTATCGGGGGTTGTAAAAGACTCGTTTAGTTTATGGTTAAATGAACATACAGATACCGCAGAGTTATTAGCTGAGTTATGTATTTCAAATGCGCAAACTCGCTTGCGTGCAGCTAAAAAAGTAGTGCGTAAACGTGTTACTGCAGGTCCTGCTTTACCGGGTAAACTTACCGATTGTAGCGCGGCTGATAACGACCGTACCGAATTGTTTTTAGTGGAAGGTGATTCTGCTGGTGGCTCTGCTAAACAAGCAAGAGACCGTGAATTTCAGGCTATCATGCCGCTACGTGGTAAAATTTTGAATACCTGGGAAGTTGAGTCAGGCCAAATACTAGCATCACAAGAAGTACACGATATTTCAGTGGCGCTGGGTATTGATCCAGAATCAACCGATATGTCGGCATTACGCTACAATAAAATTTGTATATTAGCCGATGCTGACTCGGATGGACTACACATCGCAACACTATTATGTGCACTGTTTGTTCGCCATTTCCCAGAGTTAGTAAAAACAGGGCATGTGTATGTAGCAATGCCGCCATTATTTAGAATCGATATTGGTAAAGAAGTTTATTACGCACTTGATGAGCAAGAAAAAACCGCTATTTTGGCGCGCATAGAAGCCGAGAAAAAACGCGGAAAAGTAAACGTACAACGATTCAAAGGTCTGGGTGAAATGAACCCGTTACAACTGCGTGAAACCACGATGGATCCAAATACACGACGTTTAGTGCAGCTTACGCTTGATGAAGAAGTAGAAACCATGGAAATGATGGATATGCTGCTTGCTAAGAAACGATCGCCTGATCGTCGTCAATGGTTAGAAGATCATGGTAACAAGGCACTCGTTTAATTATCTGTGCTTAACACTAGGAGAGGCGAATGAAAAAACTACTAGGAAGTTTGCTGTTACTTGGGCTGACTACCGCTCCTGTAATGGCGAAAAATATACTCGATAAGCTCACCGTAGCACCGGGATTTGAAATAAGCTTATTTGCAAATGATGTAGAAAATGCACGTCAAATAGCTGTTTCCAAAAAAGGTATTGTGTATGTTGGCTCTCGTAAAGCGGGCAACGTATATGCGCTTATTGATCATAATAGCGATGGCGTAGCAGATAAAAAAATTGTTGTGGCTAAAGGCCTAAACATGCCCTCTGGCATAGCAATTAAAGATGGCGATTTATACGTAGGCGAAGTACATCGTATTATTCGCTTTAAAAATATTGATACCCAATTAAAAGATCCAAAATTTGATGTGGTTTATAACGCATTACCGAGCGAGCGTCATCATGGTTGGAAATTTTTACGTTTTGCACCAACGGGCGAGCTAATCATTCCGGTGGGTGTACCGTGTAATATTTGTGCTGAAGATGAACGTTTTGGTCGTATTTTTGCGCTTAATGTAGAAACAAAACAAATAAAAACAATAGCCAAGGGCGTTAGAAACACCGTCGGTTTTGATTTTCATCCAGCTACTCAAGCTTTATGGTTTAGTGATAACGGTCGCGACATGATGGGCGATGATATTCCGCCTGATGAGTTAAACCGTGCAACGCAAGAAGGTGAGCATTTTGGTTTTCCGTATGTTCATGCCGGTGCAATTATTGACCCTGAGTTTGGTGAAGGTAAAAATATTGCCGATTACACGTCGCCAGCTCTTGCACTTCCAGCGCATGTAGCGCCATTAGGTATTCATTTTTATAACGGTAAGCAATTTCCAGCAAGCTATAAGCAACAATTATTTGTTGCTGAACATGGCTCATGGAACCGTTCTAAAAAGTCAGGTTATAAAGTAGGGCTAGCAACAATTGAAGTAGGTCGCGTAACTAAATATACGCCATTTATTACTGGCTTTATGAAAGACGAAACAACATTTGGACGCCCTGTTGCATTTGCAGAATTAGGTGACGGCAGTCTGTTAGTAAGCGATGATTACGCCAATGTAATCTACCGTGTAAGCTATAAGAAAAACTAGGTAAGCTTTAATGAGTGATACAGATACCTTGCTAATGCAAGGAATTGAGCAACAAACAATGGGGCGTTTTACCGAAGACGCCTATTTAAATTATTCCATGTACGTGATCATGGACCGCGCCTTACCGCATGTAGGTGATGGTTTAAAACCAGTACAGCGTCGTATTATTTATGCGATGAGCGAACTGGGTTTGTCGGCTAACGCTAAGTACAAAAAATCAGCCCGTACAGTGGGTGACGTCCTTGGTAAGTACCATCCACACGGCGACAGTGCATGTTACGAAGCGATGGTATTAATGGCGCAGCCGTTTTCTTACCGCTACCCTTTGGTGGATGGACAAGGAAACTGGGGCGCGGCAGATGACCCTAAATCGTTTGCAGCAATGCGTTATACCGAAGCGCGTTTATCTAAGTTTTCAGAAGTACTGCTTAAAGAGCTTGGCCAAGGCACCGTCGATTGGACACCAAACTTTGATGGCACAATGGACGAACCTGTTGTACTGCCTTCTCGTTTACCGCATATTTTACTAAACGGTATAACGGGTATTGCCGTAGGTATGGCAACCGATATTCCGCCACATAACGTACGTGAAGTGGCTAGTGCATGTTGTTTATTACTTGATAAACCAAAAACAGAGCTTGAAGAATTACTTGAGCTTGTACATGCACCAGATTACCCAACAGATGCTGAAATAATTACCCCAAAAGCCGATATTCACAAAATATATAAAACCGGTCGAGGGTCTATCAAAATGCGTGCGGTTTATACCGAAGAGCATGGTGATATTGTTATTACAGCGCTGCCGCATCAATGTTCTGGTGGTAAAGTACTTGAGCAAATTGCAGCGCAAATGAACGCTAAAAAATTACCAATGATTGCCGATTTACGTGACGAGTCAGATCACGAAAATCCAACACGCATTGTAATTATTCCGCGCTCAAACCGCATTAAAGCTGAGCCATTAATGGCGCACTTATTTGCAACCACCGATCTTGAAAAAAATTACCGAGTAAACTTAAACATGCTAGGCCTAGATGGCCGCCCGCAAGTTAAAGACTTACGCTGTATTTTAAGTGAGTGGCTAATATTTAGACGCGAAACAGTGCGTCGTCGTTTGCAGTATCGTTTAGATAAAGTATTAGCACGTCTACATATTTTAGAGGGTTTGTTAGCCGCCTTTTTAAATATTGATGAAGTGATTGAAATCATTCGCAGCGAAGATAAACCAAAGCCTGTATTAATGGAGCGCTTTGATTTAACTGATACGCAGGCAGAAGCAATTCTAGAATTAAAACTTCGTCATTTAGCAAAACTTGAAGAGTTTAAAATTCGTGGTGAGCAAGACGAACTGGCTAAAGAGCGTGATAAATTAGCGCAAATTTTGGGCTCAGAACGTCGTATGTCGACACTGCTTAAAAAAGAAATTCAAGAAGCCGCTGAAATGTACGGTGACGATCGTCGCTCGCCAGTGATTGAGCGCTCAGAAGCGAAAGCACTTAACGAAAAAGATTTAATTCCGTCAGAGTCAGTTACTGTTGTGCTATCAGACAAAGGCTGGGCACGCGTTGGTAAAGGTCATGACTTAGATGTACAAGGCTTAAATTATCGCTCAGGTGACGGCTTTAGAGCCTCTGCTCGTGGTAAGAGTAATCAACCTGCGGTATTTTTAGATTCAGCAGGGCGGGCGTTTGCAACTGATGCGCACAGTCTACCTTCGGCGCGTAGCCAAGGGGAGCCAATGACAGGTCGTTTTAACTTAACACCAGGCGCTAACTTTGAGCACGTGGTAATGAGTGAAGACGAGCAAGTATTGCTTATGGCGTCAGATGCAGGTTACGGCTTTATTACCGACTTTAAAGACTTAGTTAGTAAAAATAAAAACGGTAAAGCGCTGGTAAGTGTCCCTAAAGGTGGAATATTACTTTCTCCTATTAGAGTGAACGATGTTGCTAGCGATTACTGTATGGCTATTTCTAACGAAGGTCGAATGCTTTTATTCCCGCTGCGAGACTTACCAAAATTAGGTAAGGGTAAAGGTAATAAAATCATCTCTATACCAGGTGCTAAAGTACAAGCCCGTGAAGAGTTTGTAAAAGTGCTTGCTGTTGTACCACTAGGAAGCAGTGTTACGCTTCATGCTGGTAAGCGTAAACTAACACTTAAACCAAATGATTTAGAGCATTATCATGGTGAGCGAGGACGTAGGGGTAATAAACTACCGCGTGGCTTACAGCGTGTTGACGAAGCCGTTGTTGAGCTAACTCCTCAAGATGATGAACCAATAGACGTTATTAGCGAAGAGTAGCCAATTACTTTTTTGTATAAATAAAAACGGTCTGCATTTGCAGGCCGTTTTTGTTTTAAAATAAAGAGCTTAAATATTTCAGCGTACACTTGTGCGCTATTGACTCGTTTGTGCCACAAAATAACGCTATAATAATTATAATTCATTTTTGGAGAAGCCCATTTGCTAGCTGTTATACGCGTTTTTATTATGCTGCTGTTTATATTATTCAGTTGTATTTTTGGTTTATTACTTTCGATTGTAAGACCATTTCACCCTAATAATGTACATATTATAGCGGGTTGGTTTGGCTCAATGGCTAAAATGGTTGGCGTTAAGCTAGTTCTAACACGTCATAAAGATGCCGTTGATCCAGGTCCTGCAGTTTATGTTGCTAATCATCAAAATAGCTACGACTTATTTACAGTGCCAGCAATGGTGCCAAAAAACTGCGTAAGTTTGGGTAAAAAGAGCTTAAAGTGGATCCCATTTTTTGGTCAGCTTTATTGGTTGTCGGGTAATATATTAATAGACAGATCGAATCGCTCTAAAGCGGCAGGAACTATCTCAAAAGCAGCCGAAAAAATTAAAACTAATGGCTTATCTGTATGGATGTTTCCAGAAGGCACACGAAGCTATGGAAGAGGGTTACTACCATTCAAAACGGGTGCATTTCACACCGCAATGAGCGCAGATGTACCCATAATTCCGGTATGTATGAATACAACACATAAAACCATTAAGCTAAATCGTTGGGATAATGGTACAATTCACATCGAAATGTTAGCGCCTATACCGCTTGATAAAGAAATTAGCGCGCGTGAGCATGCTAAAAGCGTGCATAGCATTATGGCTGCTAAAATAACTGAATTAGATGCTCAAGTGAGAGAAAAATAATGGAAAACTGGCGTGAAATAAGTGAAGACATCGTAAGTTCACTACTTGAAGATGGGTCAGACCCTGAAATACTTTATGAAGTAGAGCACCACTTTGTGTGTGAAGACTTTCCTAAGTTAGAGCAAGCTGCACTTGCTGCTTTTAAATTGGGTTACGATGTTGAAGAACCAGCAGAGCTTGAGCTTGAAGACGGTAACAAAATTTGGAGCTTTGACATTGTAGTTGAAGCTGAGCTAGACGTAGACGTTATTATGGAAGACGTTGATAAGCTAGCGCAACTAGCCGTTGAGTGCGAAGTTGAGTACGATGGTTGGGGTACTTACTTTCAAGAGTAATGTAATTAACGAGTGTTTAGATTAACTAGTTTAAAAGCGAGTGCTGTAGAAGCACTCGCTTTTTTATGCCTATAACTAGGGCATGTTTATTTTCGAGGTTATACCAATCCGTAATAATACTTAATCATTTTACGGGGCTAAACGTGTCGCTACCTGCGTTAAAAAATTCTCATTTAGAACAACTAAATAGCGATTTTTTTACCTAGCTATCAACACGTTTTTCCAGCCTTAAAATAGATCACTTAATTAAACGAATTGGTATTAAATAAATATACTGCTACAAATTCAACCACCAAAGGTCAACATGGACTAGCTAGAGACTAATAAATCTAAATATTTAGGGCTTTAATATGCTAGTAAATGTGTTGATTAAAGCTCCATTTAATTAATTATTCGTACTAAATCTATTTTCAAATCAAGCTGTGTTAGTGCCTTACTGGTATGACTAGTTTTTCTCAGTTACAATTTAATCAAAATTTAATTCGGTTTATTCATAAAGCATTAAGCTATAAATAAAAATTGGTAATAGATCATTTTATTTTAATTACTACTATTTTCTGAAATTTACAAATAAGAACATTCGTTTTTTTAAATTGGTTTATTTTTAACTTGTTGTTATTAATTGATTAATTTTTATTTTGTTATTATTTTTAGAACGTTTAGCTGATTTCATGGTAACAATTCACTTGTTGACATATTGGATACAAAAAATATAGCCTTGCCTTACCGGTTTGGTGATGTTTTGGTAATACCAATTTGAGTTGTTTTAATTTATTTTTGATATTACCAATTTTTTGAATTGAAAGTCTGTTTACATGATGCAAGCTCAAGCTAAGTTTGGTATTTAGTACTAAGTTAGCTGTTAGGTTATTTATACAGATTTAAAGGAATAAAAATGATGGTTAAATATAAAAAGTTACTTATTTGTTCTGCAATTGCTGCGAGTACTTCTTTTGCGCATGCTGCCACGATTGATAATTCTGGTTTTGAAGATGGTTGGAGTAACTGGAATGAAACAGAGCCCGCAGCACTATCTTCAGATTCGTATAAAGGCTCTAAATCATTAAAAATTCAAGGTAGCCCAGGGCGTGTTTACCAAAATGTAGATGTAGATCGAAATACTCAGTACACGTTAAGTGCGTACGTACTTGGCAAGGGACAAATCGGCATTAACGATCTTAATGGTTTGTTTAAAAGTGAGAAATTTAACGTTTCTTCGTGGACAAAAGTATCTAAAACTTTCACCACAGCTAATACAGGTTCGCTACAAGTATTTGCTAAGCATGATAAGAGCTCAAGCGATGTTCGTTTTGATGACTTTTCGTTAACTAAGGGTAGTTCTTCTGGCGGCGGAGACACAGGTGGTGGTGATACTGGCGGTGGCGACACTGGTAGTGGCTCAGGTATAGCAAGCAACATCACCAACGGTAGTATTTTTGACCTTGAAGGTAACGATCCTCATCCATTAGTAAATAGCTACACTTTAGAGTTTGTTCCTCTAGAAGCGCGTCATATCACTCCAAACGGGAATGGCTGGCGTCATGAATATAAAGTAAAAGAAAGTGCACGTGTTGCAATGACCGAAACCTATGAGGTTTTTGAGGCAACTGTAAAAGTTGAAATGTCAGATGGTGGTAAAACGATTATTTCTCAGCACCATGCTAGCGATACGGGTACGATTTCAAAAGTATATGTTTCAGATACTGATGAATCAGGTTTTGATGATAGCATAGCAGGTAACGGGATTTTTGACGTTTATGTTCGCCTGCGTAACACCAGTGGTAAAGAAGAAAAACATGCACTAGGTACTATCAGAAGTGGTGGTTCATTCAATCTAAAAGTAGTTAATAATTACGGTGATGTAGATGTGACTGCATTAGGTACTACCTTTGGTATTCCGGTAGAAGATGATTCAGAATCTTACTTTAAGTTTGGTAATTATTTACAATCACAAGACCCATATACACTAGATGAGTGTGGCGAGTCAGGAAACTCAGATTCATTTAAAGAGTGCTTTAAAGATTTAGGAATTACAAAAGCTAAAGTAACAATGACTGACGTTAGTTATACGCGTAAAACTAACTAATTATTTAGTAGTTTAGAAAGCCACTCAGTTTAAAACTGAGTGGCTTTTTTAACTGTAAAAACTAAATTTATAACCATTTTTTATTTTTAAAATACACACCAATACCGCCAGTAAGTAAAATCAAAAATATAACAAACGCACTAAATGCATAGGGGCTCTCGGTACCCGGAATACCTCCTACGTTTACGCCTAACAGGCCGGTTAAAAAGCCTAAAGGTAAAAACAATGCAGCTACAACCGACATTACATACATACGCTGATTTAATTGCTCAGACACTTGGTTAGTGATTGTTTGCTGAATGATTTGCGCACGTTCAATAGAGCTATCAAGCTCCTCTAAATAACGAATAAGTAAGTTTGTTGTTTCGTTTAATTTTGCTTTATCGTCATCTAACAGCCACGGGTAGTGATTATTTACCATTGAGCTAAGGGCTTCTTTTTGCGGTTTTAAATAACGCTTTAAGGCAATTGTTTGACGGCGCAACTGTGATAAACCTTGGTTATCAAACTTTTTACTTGGTTCATCTATTTCTTCTTCAAACTCGTCGAGTGTTTCATCTAGTGAGTCAATAACGCTTTGCATACGTGAGGTTAATTTTTGTGTAATAGAGCACACTAATTCAGAAATATTGCATGGGCCTTTATTTTCATTTAAACAGGCGAGCGTATCTTGCACCGATAATAAACGACGCTTGCGGGTAGTAATAAGAATGTCTTCGCTAATAAATAAACGAATTGAAACCATGTCTTCAGGGCTTTGTGCTGGATTTAAATTTACACCACGTAAAAATAACATATGTCCGTTAGTCGTTGATGTAATACGCGGGCGTGTTTCATCAGCAATTAAGGACTCTAATTCGTAGTCGTTTAAATGAGGTTGTGCCTTGAGCCATTCAACAGCCTCGCTTTGGCTATAGTCCATGTGCACCCAAAGTTTTCCGTGGCTTGGTTGCCAGCTATTTAGCTCATTAGTGCTTTCAATAGGGCGAGCGCCGCCTTGTCCATCAAGTACAAGTGCATGTAGTAAACCATTAATCATAATTATTTCTCATAATAGTGTATTTTTAATACCGTTAACTATAGTGTATCTACTTAAGTATTTTAAACTTACCTTTATTTTTAATAAGTTAAGCTTAAATAGCAAAATATATGCAGAGCCTTTGGGATGAGTAAAGTGGCATAAAGTACTATTCAGCAAGGCGTGCATTGTGTGACCAGTTGTTTAAAAAGATCAATTTAATTTACTAATCGACTAGATAAATTTATTTCGTTGGTGTTTTTTTACCTGTAGCGTATAAGTCACTTTTTTATTAAGGGCACATTTATGACAGCAAAGATTACAGTTGGTTGGCGTGAGTGGTTAAGTTTACCTGAGCTTGGTATTAACGATATAAAAGCAAAAATTGATACAGGCGCTCGCACTTCATGTATTCATGCAATTAACATTGAAGAATACGAAGTTGACTCAGAGAAATGGGTTAAATTTACGGCCCAACCATTGCAGGATGATGAGCAAACGCAAGTCACTTGCAAGGCAAAAGTTAAAAAAATGAAGTACGTAACCAGCTCAAGTGGGCAAAAAGAGTTACGCTATTTTATAGAAACGACATTGCATGCAGGCGAGCATAGTTGGCCGATAGAGCTTACTTTAACAAGCCGTGCAACAATGAAGTTTAGAATGTTATTAGGGCGTACAGCCATGGAAAATCGTATAGTCGTTGACCCGGCTTTATCTCAACTATTAGGTCGTAAGGTTTAACTATGAAAATCGGTATTTTATCTCGCAACAGAAAATTATATTCAACACGTCGCTTAATTGAGGCGGCAGAAGCACGCGGTCACGAAGTTAAGGTGATTGATGCATTACGCTGCTATATGAATATAAACTCGGAGCAACCAGAAATTCACTATCGCGGTGAAAACTTAAAAGAATTTGACGCAATCGTCCCGCGTATTGGTGCATCGGTTACATTTTATGGATGTTCGGTACTTCGTCAATTTGAAATGATGGGTGTTTACCCAGTAAATGAATCAGTCGCTATTTCTCGTTCGCGCGATAAATTACGCTCACTTCAGTTACTTTCGCGCAAAGGCGTTGGTATGCCAGTAACTGGCTTTGCGAGCAAACCAGATGATGTAAAAGACTTACTAGAAATGGTAGGCGGTGCACCTGTTGTAATTAAATTACTTGAAGGCACACAAGGCATTGGTGTTGTACTTGCTGAAACACGCAAAGCGGCAGAAAGTGTTATTGAAGCATTTATGGGCTTAAAAGCTAATATTATGGTTCAGGAATACATTAAAGAAGCAGGTGGCGCGGATATACGTTGTTTTGTACTAGGCGATAAAGTAATAGCAGCTATGAAGCGCCAAGCACAAGAAGGTGAGTTCCGTTCTAACCTTCACCGTGGTGGTAGCGCTACGTTAGTTCGCATTACTCCAGAAGAACGTAAAACGGCAGTAGCAGCGGCTAAATCAATGGGCTTAAACGTAGCGGGAGTTGATTTACTTCGCTCATCTCGTGGACCACTTGTGATGGAAGTTAACTCATCACCAGGTTTAGAGGGCATTGAAATAGCAACAGGTAAAGACATTGCAGGCATGGTGATTGATTTCATCGAAAAAAATGCTTCAAGTAAAGGGACAGCAACACGTGGCAAAGGTTAAAATTAACCGTCCTTTTTCCTTATTAGGAGAGAGTGTAGGCGTAGGCGAACGTAAAACACTTGCCTTAGAGGCAGCTAAACTTTATACCCATTCACCACTTAATATTCCTATTGAAGTGGTTAACGGTGTAATGGAAGGTCCTGTGCTTATGGTGTGTGCGGCTATTCATGGTGATGAGCTAAATGGCGTAGAAGTTGTGCGTCAGTTAATTGCTAAAATAGACCCAAGCCAACTGCGCGGCACAATAATCGCTGTGCCTATTGTGAATGTGTTTGGCTTTATTCATAAATCGCGTTACTTACCAGACAGACGCGATATGAATCGTAGCTTCCCAGGTTCTGAGCGTGGCTCACTTGCTGGGCGTATGGCTTATATGTTTTTTAATCAAGTGGCAATACATTGTACCCACATTATTGATTTACATACTGGCGCTATTCATCGAACTAACTTACCGCAAATTCGCGCTAACTTAGCTGATGAAGCAACCGCTGAAATGGCTAAAGCATTCGGCACGCCAGCAGTTATAGATGCATCATTGCGTAATGGCTCATTACGAAGTGAAGCTGCAAACCTAGGTATACCGGTTATAACCTATGAAGCTGGTGAAGCACTGCGTTTTGATCCAATCGCAATTGCGGCCGGTGTACAGGGTGTTGATTATGTTATGCGTCATTTAAAAATGATCCGTGGCAAGCGTCCTAAAAAGTTACCAGATCCTATTATTGCAGGTTCAACTAGTTGGATACGTGCCGAAGTTGATGGCATTGTGCGTGCACAAGTATCACTAGGGGAACATGTAACTAAAGGGCAAGTACTTGCTTATATTAGTAGCCCACTAGGTGACTCTGAGCTTGAGCTTTTAGCGCCTAAAGGCGGTATTGTTATTGGTCAGCAAACTATGCCATTGGTAAATGAAGGTGATGCGGTATTCCACCTTGCTTACTTTGCAAATGACAATAGTTTAGTAGAGCAGCAACTAGAGAACTTTATTGATGAGATAAACGATTTAGATGACGAGCTTAAAACAGCTGAGCTAAATAACTAATAGCTAGGGCGTGTTTAACTTTGCGGATTGAAATTTGTTCAATCTAGGGGCGATTAAATCGCGGCGCGAGGTTTGTAACCTAGTGGGCTAAGTAAAAACCGAGTAACAAAGAGTTTATCGCCCCTAGGCAGAACCCGAAGGGCAGCGCATGTTTGGCATTTATGCTGCGTTATCGCCTATTTATGGGGAGTAACCACACTTCATAGGCTCTGCCTTGCCTAAAAACCAAACATACTGCTGCAAATTCAACCATCAAAGATCAACACGCCCTAGTCTTAATTTTGGTTAGTTAAAGCATTAAAAAAGCCGCAGAAGGTAATTATCTTCTGCGGCTTTTTTGTGACTATTACTTTTTTAACTATGTTTTTTAGGGCCAATAATACGCTTTATAACGGGAGCTTTTGTTGGCTTTGGTTCTTTATTTAAAACCATGACAGGGCGTGTCACAAATAAATTATTAGGGTAAATTACACGGTGCCCATCAATATGCTCAAGTACTACATTCATTAAGCCCATTTCAACAATGCGCCCTTCAACATGATTTGCACCATCAATAATTCGTACCCAATAGCCAACACGGCAATCGTTTTGAATAAACATTAGTAAAAATGCGGTTAGGTTACTCAGTAATGACCAAGCGGCAAAAAGCGCTACGCCTAACATAGCGAATAAAGAGGAGCCTAAAACCAATAAGCCACGAAGCTCTATACCCCAAAATACTAAAACTAAACACAGCACGACAAAGGCGAGTATAATTTTTAGTAAGAGCTCTGCACGGTATTTTCGGTGTAAATCAACTTTCCCCTTAATTGCTTTTTCGAGTAATTTTTTGGTTATTTTTAATAGCAGAGGGAAAACCAAAATAGCGATTATAGTTACAATTAACTTATATTGTGATGCAAACAATTCTAAAACTTCTATTATTTCCACATTAGGTCCTGAACTTTCATAACAATGTAATTTAATGCAATTGGTATTAGTTTAACGTGTTTGTATTATTTAAAAAGTGTTTTTAACGCTTACTAGCCACTGTACTGAGTCTACGTCATCGTAGCTATCAACTGGGGCGGCAATATCAATGTGGATCATGGTTCCTGAATTTGCACGACTCGGTGCTAAACGAAGACCCACGCCTATATTTTTTAATACATGTGCGTTTTCGCCATTATCTTTATCGTTAAACCATGCTCTGCCCACATCTACAAAAGCTGCGCCACCCACTTTAAATAGTTGTAGTAAATCGTACTCCCAGTAATAGCGCTTTTCTAGATTAACTAAAAAGCTGCGGTCGCCATGTTGATAATCCATAGGGTAACCACGCAGGCCTGTTTCGCCGCCTAAAGTAAGTTGTTGATCAGCAGTAAGGTTTTTGGCGTATTGCACCCGGGCTTTAACATACCAAGATTGGTCTTCACTGGTATTTAAATAATATTGTACTTGGCTAGTGGCCATAAAGTTTTCGAGTTTTTTCTGTTCTTTATTCCAATAGCCATCAATATCAGCACTAAAACGCCATAAGGTATTATCGTTAGTAAAGTGGGCTTTTTTAAAGTTAAAAGAATACACCGCGCGGCTGTCGTCATTACTTAATGATTCGTCTGAATAGCCAATTAAGCTTTTAATATTCCAACCTAAGTTTAAATCCTCAGTGCGAGATATACTGTCAAAATTGCGTACTTTTATGTAGTTATCTTCAAACCAATGGCCGCTTATAAAGGGATAACTTAAACTTCTGTCATCGGCAAGTGGTGCAAATGTAGTGTCTATAGCTTCAAAGGTATGCTGCTCGTCGGTATAACCTAAGGTTAAGCGTTGGGTCCAATTATTATTAAGCGCTTTAGAGTGTCCTATAAATGCACGGTTTAAATCGGTAGTTTGATCAAATTCGCTAAACTCTTCGCCGCGTTTATATAGTGACTCTTCGCGCTGCTCAGAATAGCTTAAAATACCGTAACTAAAAGGGGTGTCTATCGCGTAAAATGGGTAGGTTAGCTCAAGTAAATGGCGCTTGCCATCGCTGTTATCAGCGTACTCTAAACGGCCGCGGTAGCGAGTAGATAAAATATTAGGATCGTCGTAAACAAATAAATAACCGCTACGATCGCTGTCGGTCGTGCGTGACAACGAAAGGCGCTTCCCCCAACCAAGCAGGTTTGATTCTCTAAAACCTATACTCGATTTATTTTCTCCGCCGCTACGGCTAAAGTTTACTTCAGGTAAAAGTGTCCATAAATCACGGGTAACCACTTCTACATTAACGTCACCGTCGCAGTTTTCGATTGCACTAATTTGTGCATCATATAAGTAGCTTTCTTTACGAAGTAGGCGCTCAGACTCTGCAAGCTTTTTAGCATCGTACTTGTCACCAGGGGAGAATAATAAAAGGTTATTAATGACATCGGGTTCTGTTTGAATATGAGCGCGGTTAGCAAATCGGAATAGGGCATTATTTTCCTCTTCAAGCTCAGTATTAAATACATTAAGTTGCTTGAGCTTTATTGAGGCTATTTTAGCGTTACTATTACTGTGCGTGAGGGTTGTTTTGTCTTGAACTTCTCGGCGTAAGTTTTTATTTGTGCTTAAATCTGTCTGTTCTACAAGGCAGTTATCAGTTTTCGTTGAAGATTGTTGTGCGAATGCATTAGGCACATAAAAGCTTAAAACCGTTAAGCTAATACAACATTGTGCTATCCATTTCTTATTCACCATTAAACCTCTTTACTGCTACGTAGCAAATGACTATCGTAATATCAGCTTACATCATTGTTATTATAATGTAAGTAAAAGGTATGGATTTTGAAACTAATTAATTGTTACTCATATTCACTTATGTTAATAACCAACCTGGTTTAGAACCGCCTGTGGGCGGGATATTAAAAGCTAACTTAAATAAAATGCTAAAGCGGCTAATAAGTGCTCAGCTTCATGGCCTTCGGCATTAATCCAAATACTTTGGCTGTAATGCTCATAGTTTAAATTAAAGGTCTGCTGATTATAGGTAAAGCGAACTTGATGGCGATCGGCGCCTGCAGAATACTCATTGAGTGTTACATCGTCTGAGTGCAAAAAGAGTGTGCTCCACAGTTCAAAGTCTTCATCGTGTGGAGGCTCGACTGGTGTAATTAAAATGTATTTATGGGCGTGGTCATATTCTATTTGGGTCATAACATTCTTAATTTGTAGCTAGGTAATTGCGAATTGCAGTTAAAAATTCGCCGCCGTACTTATTTAACTTAGTAAAACCCACACCCGACACTTTTAAAAATTCACTGTCGTTTGTTGGCATAAGCTGCGCCATTTCGGCTAATGTTTTATCATTAAATACCACATAAGGTGGTACATCATCGGCATCAGCAAGTTCTTTACGTAGTGCGCGCAGGCGAGCAAACAGTTTTTTGTCGTAATTAAATTGTGCTAATTTATCTTGATAAACGTGTTTGGCTTGCAGGCGTGGCTCGGCTAATTGCAGTGCGTACTCACCTTTTAAAATTGCACGCGCGGCTTCGGTTAACCTAAGTGACGCACCTTGCGTTATATCTTGGCTAAGTAAGCCTTGATGAATAAGCTGGCGTAAAATACTAAGCCAAAATTCACTGCTTTTATCTTTACCTATGCCGTAAGTGCTTAGCTCATGATGATTGTTATCGCGTATGCGGCTAGTATTTGCACCACGTAGTAATTCAACAATGTACCCAAGACCAAAGCGCTGGTCAGCTCTATACACACAAGAAAGCGCTTGTTGGGCAACTAATGTACCGTCAAAGCTTTTAGGTGGATTTAGACAAATATCGCAGTTACCACAAGGTTCGCGTTGATATTCACTAAAATAGTTAAGCAATATTTGCCGACGACACGTTTGTGCTTCTGCAAAGCTTGCCATTGCGTTAAAGCGTTGTTCTTCTACACGGCGGCGTTGCTCGTCGTCTATGTCTTCAAAAAAGCGTCTTACACGGCCAATATCAGCTGGGTCAAAATACATTATGGCTTCTGCGGCAAGTCCATCTCGCCCAGCACGCCCTGTTTCTTGATAGTACGACTCTATACTTTTTGGAATATCGTAATGCAGTACAAAACGCACGTTAGGCTTGTTTATACCCATACCAAAAGCAACGGTTGCGACCACTATTTGTATATCGTCACGGGCAAAGCCAGTTTGTACAAATTGTCGTTGCTCGTTACTCATACCTGCATGGTAAGCGGCAGCGTTTAGCCCTGCATCTGCAATTTTTTCAGCAATGTCGTCTACGCGTTTACGGCTGGTGCAATAAATAATACCGCTTTGGCTTTTTTGCTCCTTTAGGTAGCGAAGCAATTGCACCATAGGTTTAAATTTTTCTTCTATGGTGTAGCGAATATTGGGGCGATCAAAGCTGCCAGTATGAATATAAGGCTGTTGTAGTTTTAGTTGCTCAACTATATCAAACCGTGTGGCTTTATCGGCAGTTGCAGTGAGCGCCATCATTGGGACATGTGCAAAACGTTGCTTTAATTCGTTTAAGCGAAAGTAATGAGGCCTAAAATCGTGACCCCAATGCGACACACAATGCGCTTCGTCAATGGCAAATAAGCTTACATTTAAATGCGATAAACGCTCTAAAAATTCGCGTTGTAATACTTTTTCAGGTGCCACATATAAAAGCTTAATTTGCCCCTGATGAAGCTGTTGATACACCAATTGCTGCTCTTCTCGCGCTAAGCTGTTATTTACGTAAGCGGCTTTTACCCCAAGTGCTTGTAGTTGACTTACCTGATCTTGCATTAGCGATATGAGCGGAGATATAACAATAGTGACGCCTTCAAGCACTAAAGCGGGTATTTGATAGCAAACCGATTTTCCGCCGCCAGTAGGGAGCAATACAAGCGAGTCTTGGCCGTTAATAGCAGCATCAATCACTGTTTTTTGGCCGTCGCGAAATTCACTGTAGCCAAACACTTGTTTGAGGACAGTTTCGGGTTTACGCACAAGGGTGCTAGAAGGTGGTGTTGATGTATTCATTGGCGGGTATTTTAGTGGTTTTTTAGTGAGATGTCTTTAGCTGAGTTACTTATACCAATCCGCAATACTACTTAATCAATTTGAGGGATCAAATCTGACGCTCGCTGCGTTAAAAATTTCTGATATAGAACAACTAAATAACGAGTTTTTTGCCTTGTTATAGACACTATTTTCTTACCTCCAGATAGATCACTTAATTAAGCTAATTGGTATTAACCTCAACTCTATTGTAAGTAAATTAAACTCTGGTAGTGTTGAAACCGCTAATTAAGATAGATCTGCTTTCTTAAAGTTAGGTTGCTAAGTAAATGATTTAACTAGAACCTCGTAGTTTTGCTTAAGTTATGCTTTACTCATCGTACCAGTTTAAACATAGAGAATAATAATGAATAAAGAAATGTTAATTGAACAAGTGGGCGCATTATTTGTAAATGGCATGCCATTTAACCAGTTTTTACAAATATCGGTTGAGTCGTTGAGCCCTGAACAGGCCAAAATTACGTTTCCGTGGCAGGATGTACTCATTGGTAACCCTGCGCAAAAAATACTGCACGGTGGTGTTATTTCAGCCGTACTTGATAATGTAGGCGGTATGCTCGCTGCAGCAAGCGTGATTGATAAACTCACCGATTTAGATATAGGAAGTGTGCAAACAAAATTAGCCACGCTTGGGACTATCGACTTGCGCACTGATTATTTGCGCCCTGGTAAAGGAGAGAGCTTTACAGCGAGTGCCACACTTATTCGCTCAGGTAATAAAGTATGTGTATGCAGAATGGAATTACATAATGAGCAATCAGTTCAAATTGCTTTTGGGACAGGCACGTATTTAGTTGGATAAAACGTGTATGGGAAGTAAACTAGCGGCCTTTTAAATCACTAAGTGTTTATTATGTCGATTGATACTGAGCAGCGTAAAGGTGCTATTTTTGCTTGTCTTGCTTTTTTTATGTGGGGCCTTGCGCCAATATATTTTAAGTTGATTCAGCATGTTTCTGCCTTTGAAATTTTAATGCATCGGGTTGTTTGGTCGGTTGTATTTTTAGTATTAGTAGTAAGTGTTTTAAAGTATTGGGGTAAAATTAAACGCATTATTGTTCAGCCTAAGCTTTTGCTTATGCTTGTTATTACCTCAACATTACTAGGGTTTAACTGGGGTTTATTTATATGGGCTATAAATAATAACCATATGCTTGATGCGAGTTTGGGCTATTACATAAACCCTCTTTTAAATGTATTACTGGGTATGCTCTTTTTAGGTGAACGCCTGCGTAAGTTTCAAGGTGTAGCAGTGGCACTGGCCTTTACCGGTGTTGTGCTGCAGCTAATTAGTTTTGGCTCGTTTCCGGTAGTGGCATTTTCATTAGCTATATCGTTTGCGCTTTATGGTTTGTTACGTAAAAAACTACCCGTTGAAGCCTTGCCTGGCATTTTACTCGAAGCACTTATATTACTGCCTGTTGCACTCATTTATTGGTGGTTAATGGTGCCTACAACAACATCAAGCCTGCCAGCTAACGATTGGCATACTAATGCATTACTGATTAGTGCAGGTATTGTAACTACATTACCATTGCTGTGTTTTACCGGCGCCGCTAAGCGTTTGCAATACACTACATTAGGCTTTTTTCAGTATATTGGGCCAAGCCTAATGTTTATATTGGCAGTGGTGTTTTACGGTGAAGTGTTTGACGCTGAGAGATTAGTAACGTTTGCATGTATTTGGAGTGCGCTAGCTATTTTTAGTTGGGATTCTTACAATCAATCACGCAAACGTAAAAAAGCGGCTATTACAGCCGCTGAAGTATAATTAACCTAATAGAGCTGTTAGCTAACTACTTTATTACGACCAGATTCTTTAGCGTCGTAAAGCTTTAAATCGGCCTGTTTTAATAATTCATCAATTTGATAAACAGGTCCATCTGCAAAACCAATAGATATAGTAAATTTGATTTTTTCTTTACTAAACTCTTGGCTATTCGCCTCTATAAAGTACCTAAAACCTTCAAGTCTTCTTAGTGCTTCTTGTTTATCCGCATTTGCAAAGTAAACGGCAAACTCTTCGCCACCTAAGCGGGCCACTAAATACTTTTTAAAATATTTGCTAAAGCAAATGGAGAGCCCTTTTAATACTTCGTCGCCTACATCATGCCCGTGAGTGTCATTAATTATTTTAAAATGGTCAATATCAAGCATGGCTAGCGCTCCTGAACCTTGCTTATTTTTAATCTTTTTGAGTGATTTGTTTGTTTCTTCAAAAAAGTAACGACGATTAGGTAGATTAGTTAGGTAATCGGTGTTGGCTTGGCGTTTAATTGTGGCTATTTGTTCTAGCATATCGACGTTTTGGCTAAGCCTGCAGTAAAACTCTTCACTATTAAAAGGTTTATGTAAATAATCGTTTGCGCCATTTTTTAAAAATAAACTAGAAAGCCCTACAGAGTCAGAGCCCGAAATACCAATAATGGCTTTTTCGTCATTGCTATATAAGCGGCGAATTTCGCTACATAACTCATCACCATTCATGTTTGGCATTTCGTTATCAGTAATGATGACTGAAATGTCGGGTGAACTTTCGAGCATCTTTAATGCTTCTTGTCCGTCTTGTGCTTCAATAATTTGATATTTGTGACGAACTAACAAGCTGCAAATGTATCGTCGAGTCGATTTAGAATCATCAACAACGAGTACTTTTACATTTTCATTGCGAGGTAAGCGGTGTAATTGTTTTTCTAGGTATTGGTAAGCTTGTTTGTTTTCTTTAATGATGTAATCGATGATTGGGTATTTTTCGACGGTGTCGCGGGTTTTTTTATCAATATTACCCGTCATTACAATAGTTGGGATATCAGCATTAACAGTGCAGGGTACTGCTTCACCTGATGGGGCATCAGGTAATATAAAGTCAACTACAGCGCAAAAGTAGCTATTTTTACTTATAAGCTCTTTTGTTTGTGCTAATGACTCTGCTATATCAACTTCATAGCCTGCTTTAAGCGCGATGTGCTTTTGCACTCGCGCCATTGCAGGTGTATCTTCAACTATTAGTATTTTTCGCGTCACGGAACAACCCTGTTTATATTTTGCAAAAATATTTGCTTATACAAGTTGTAACTGTTAAAACGCAAAAAAGCAAATAACTTAAGTACTTACAGATTATCCGCTTCTGAATAATACTCTTGGCTAATCGGTGCTGGCCCTGACATTTTTGAGCGGCCAAATAAAGTATGAAACTTAGTTTTGCAGGTCGTTAGCTTTAAGTATTTTACCCAAGCACGTTCGATTGGGTTAGTAGGTTCTTGTGAGCCAGTTACTACTGCTACAAACTGTTCTTGATGTTCGTTTTGCGGCTCAATTGTTTTGCTATATAAGCCTCTTAAAACAACACCATGTTGTTCTAATATACTGGCTTCTAATAAGGTGAAGTTTCCGCTGCGGCTAAAACCACGTGGAAAATTCTGATCATCATAAAATTGACGTTGGCTAACAAATGCTTGGCGTAGTAATGAAATGTTATTGCTCATAGCTTTATCCTCATACCCTATTAATTAGCTGGAGTATGATGCAAGTTTGGCAATTTATTAAACAAATTATTTTTATCGTGAGGATAAAAAATTGGATATCGATTTATTAAAAACATTTGTTGAAGTAGTGCGTACGCGTCACTTTGGTAAAGCGGCCGAAAACCTTTATATTACGCAGTCTGCAGTGAGCTTTAGAATTCGCCAATTAGAGCAAGGGCTTGGTGTTAATTTGTTTATTCGCCAGCGTAATAATATTCAACTTACAGCACCTGGCGAGCGCTTATTACCGCACGCACAAATGATTATTACGGGCATGCAGCGCGCCAAAGTAGATGTTGCACTTGCCGACAATATGCATAAGCAAATTAGCTTAGCAGGAACGCCTAATATTTGGGATGCTTTTTTACAGTTTGGTATAACAAATATTGTATCGGCGATGCCGGGCGTGTCGTTGGTTGCAGAAGTTAAAGCACAACAAGAGAGCACTCGACTTTTATTAGAGCGTACTCTCGATTTGGCAATATTATTTGATCCACCAAAAGTAGATGAATTAGTGGTAGAGCGAATTTGTGAGTTGCCAATCATTCCAGTAAGCGGATACGACACCGCAACGAACGAAAACTTTTTTGATAATCAATATGTGTATGTGGATTGGGGAACTACTTTTTCTCTTTGGCATGCGCGTCAGTTTACAGGAAAAACGCCACCTTACTTTAGAACCAGCACGGGACGTATTGCACTTGATTTAATACTGCAATGTGGTGGTAGTGCATTTATACCTCAAGTATTGGTTGAAGGGCATTTAGAAAAAGGTGAGTTGTTTCATGTTAAAGGGGTAGAAAACACCTCAAGAGACGTATTTATTGCGTATCACAGAGACAACGAGCAAAAAGAGCTAATAGAAACCTTAGTTAATTTACTTTCGCAAATGACGCCAAGCTTGTCATTAAAGCAAGATAAGTAAGTACGACCACTTACTAGGCTTTCATGTTATTTTGATTTCACATTTAATGCATTTTTATTAACAAAAAAAGACATTAATATTTCCGTTGTAATATTACTGTCATTTAGGAATGACAAAATGCAGCAGTTTTGAAAATTAGTCTTTTGTGATTATCCAAGGAAATAACATGAAATTTGTAAAATCGAGCTTATGCTTAGCACTATTAAGTGGTTTATCTTTTAATGCACTTGCCGACGTAGACATTTACGGTAAAGCGAATGTAACAGTGCAATCATCTGATGATGGCGAAGGGTCTTTTACCGAGATAAAAAGTAATGCATCTCGTCTTGGTGTTAAAGGTTCTGAAAAAATAAATGATAGTTTAGAAGCGGTATATAAGTTTGAGTTTCAAGTTGATGTGTCTGATGCTGATTCAAAAGGCGATAACGACGACAATATTTCTGCGCGTAACCAATATGTTGGTTTAAAAGGTGCGTTTGGTCAGGTTGTAATTGGTCGTAACGATACTGCGCTTAAGCAATCTCAAGGTAAGTTAGATTTATTTAACGATCTTGAAGGCGACATTAAAAATGTATTTAAAGGTGAAAACCGCTTAGGAAATACAGTTAGTTATTCATCAAACTCATACGAAGGCTTTAAAGTACTTGCTACTTTTGTAGCTGAAGATGATGTAGACGCTGATAACGGTTACTCAATGGCGGTTACTTACGGCGACGTGGCACTTAAAAAGAGCGCTGTATATGCCTCGATTGCAGCCGATAGTGAAGTAAATGGCTACGATGTAGTGCGTGCATCAATCCAAGGTAAAGTTGAAAACTTTAAATTGGGCGCAATGTACCAAACACAAGAAGCAGTAGATGGCAGCGCAGAAGCGGATGGTTACCTATTAAATGCAGCTTACAGCATGGGTAACAACACATTTAAAGTGCAATACCAAGACATGGACTTTGACGACAGCGACGATAAGTCAGCAATATCAGTTGGTCTTGATCACAAATTAAATAAAAACATTAAAGTATTTGGCTTTTACTCAAGCTTCGACATGGACAACAACGTTGACCAAGACTACGTAGGCTTAGGTATGGAATACAAGTTTTAACTATTCGCTAAATTAGTTAAAACACTCCCTTTTTAACCGCGCTCTTTTGAGTGCGGTTTTTTTTGCTTTAAATTATTTACTTAGCCGCCCATAATAGAGCTTCATTTGGAATGAGGTGCGAGTCCTCGACTGTTCCCGCAACTGTAAGCAGCTGAGCTGTAAGTCAGATACAAATGGTATAATACCAATTTTATTAAAAACATGATCTTTCTAGCGAATTAAATAACTTACTAACTTTGTTCAAAATTATTCATATATAACAACTATATGTCATAATTTCGCCTTGTTATTAAGCTATTTATTTGTCGCTATAATAGCTTACTAATTTAATGCAATTGGTATGAATTTTTTTAACGAGCGGGTTTACTCATTTTTTCTTGTAGTGCATTAGTATTTTTATCGCATTTTTAGTGAGTTTAACCTAGGGTCTGCTGATCTTTGCGGATTAAAATTTGTTCAAACTAGGGGCTATTTAATCGCGGCGCGAGGTTTGTAACCTAGTGGGCTAAGTAAAAACCGAGCAACAAAGAGTAAATAGCC
Source organism: Pseudoalteromonas sp. NZS71_1 (assembly GCF_015864305.1). Taxonomy (NCBI): domain Bacteria; kingdom Pseudomonadati; phylum Pseudomonadota; class Gammaproteobacteria; order Alteromonadales; family Pseudoalteromonadaceae; genus Pseudoalteromonas; species Pseudoalteromonas sp. NZS71_1. The sequence goes on from NZ_JADYXM010000005.1 coordinate 284,560, forward strand.
CCTAGGAAGAACCCTTTGGGCAGCGCCTGTTTGGCATTAATGCTACGTTATCGCCCATTTATGGGGAATAACCACACTACATAGGCTCTGCCTTGCCTAAATACCAAACAGACTGTTGCAAATTTAACCTTGAAAGATCAACAGACCCTAGCCTAGGACTGACTATTGCACACTCAAACGCCATTAAATACACCATTACTAAACGTTAAAAACGTATCGTGGGGTATTGGCAATAAAACGATTCTAAAAAAAATAAACCTTAAAATAACCACAGGTAAATTTGTTGGCTTAATTGGTCCCAATGGCGCAGGTAAATCGAGCTTATTGCGTTGTTTATATCGTTTTAATAAACCTAGTGATGGCGTTGTAGAATTTAACAACACCGACATTTGGCAGCTAAAAAGCGATGAGTACGCAAAAAAAGTAGCGGTTGTTTTACAAGAAACCCCGTCGCAATTTAACTTAAGCGTATTTGATGTTATTGCGCTTGGGCTAACGCCTCATAAATCGCTATTTAGCTCAATAACTAACATTGATAAACAAAAAATCATTCAAGCAATCAATACAGTCGGGTTGGTAGATCATAGTGATCAAAGCTTTGATTCGCTCTCAGGCGGTGAAAAGCAACGTGCCTTGATAGCCCGCGCCATAGTCCAGCAACCTCAGCTGTTAATAATGGATGAGCCAACTAGCCATTTAGATGTTAAATACCAAATACAGGTAATGGAGCTTGCTAAATCGTTGGGTGTAACGGTGTTTGCATCGTTTCATGATTTAAACTTAGCCTCTGCAATGTGCGATGAACTAGTGGTTATTAAAAATGGTGAAATTACGCATTCAGGCGCGCCAAGTGAGGTATTAACCGAAAACATGCTAGGTGAGGTTTTTGGTGTCTGCGCCCAAGTAAATAACCACCCGCAAATATCGAAGTCGGGAAATAGCATTCCTCATATCACTTACTTTTATGGTTACAAATAATATGAGCACTGTTAATACTCGCCAATCACTTGCGCTATTTATAAGTGCTGCAGCTGCTTTATTTAGCTTATTTGCAGCACTTAGTTTTGGCGCAGCAGATACCTCACTACAAGATGTACTTAATAGTTTTTTGCTCTCAAATGATGCGTCTTTTAATACGCGTATTATTTTTGAACTAAGAATGCCACGCACATTACTCGCCTTTTTAGCAGGCTCTGGCTTAGCCATTGCGGGGCTTATTTTGCAAACGGTAACGCGCAACCCCCTAGCCGACCCTTACTTATTTGGTATATCGTCGGGTGCCTCATTTGGCGTGGTGTTACTTATGGCGCTAGCAGGTATTAGTGCAGGTTTTATGTTATCGGCAGCAGCATTATTAGGTAGCTTACTCGCTATGAGTTTATTAATTCTTATTGCAGGTAGGCAGCAAAGTGCACAGGTAGAATCAATGCTATTAGCTGGCGTTGCTCTGTCGTTTTTATTTAGTGCGTTTACCAGCTTGTTGCTTTATTGGAGTGACCCTCAGGCGGTAGCCGCTATTTTATTTTGGACACTGGGCAGCTTTGCTCGTGCGCAGTGGGCTACGCTTTGGTTGCCTTTATTGGTAATTACATTGTGTACGTTTGTAATGCTGAGCTTTAGAAGACAACTCAATGCCATGTTACTTGGCGATGAAAGCGCAATTACATTAGGTGTCAGGGTCCAGCGCTTTAGAATACTCATGCTGGTTTTAAGCTCATTAATTACCGCAGTGCTGGTGGCTATGTGTGGTGGTATTGGGTTTGTAGGATTAATGGTACCGCACATTGTGCGCTTTTTTATCTCCCAAGGCACCATCGCGGGATTGCTAGTAACCAGCTTAGTGGGCGGTACATTTATGGTGTGGGTTGATGTACTTTCGCGCTCCTTACTAAAAAATCAAGAGCTGCCTGTAGGCGTTATTACCGCTGCTATTGGTAGTGTGTTCTTTTTAAGTTTATTATTTTTTAGAAAGCGAAAGGTGTAACTCCATGAAAACCTTAATGGTGCAAGGCACTACATCAGATGCTGGTAAAAGCACCCTAGTTGCAGCCCTTTGCAGAGTGTTTACAAAGCGCGGAGTAAAGGTAGCGCCTTTTAAACCACAAAATATGGCACTTAATAGCGCAGTAACAAAAGATGGCGGCGAAATTGGTCGTGCGCAAGCCTTGCAAGCAATAGCAGCTAAAGTAGAGCCCGAAATAGATTTTAATCCCATATTGCTTAAACCTAATAGCGATACCGGCGCACAAGTGATTATTCACGGAAAAGCCATTAGTAATATGGAAGCGGGCAAATATCACGACTATAAAAAAGTGGCGATGGATGCAGTAATTACCTCACATAACCGCTTAGCTAAACGCTTTGATTTACTCCTTGTTGAAGGGGCTGGCAGCCCCGCTGAAATAAACCTGCGTGAAAACGATATTGCCAATATGGGTTACGCCGAAGAGGTAGATTGCCCCGTTATTATTATTGCCGATATAGATAAAGGCGGTGTGTTTACACATTTGGTAGGTACACTTGCTTTGCTAAGCGAGTCAGAACAAGCGCGCGTAAAAGGCTTTGTTATAAACCGCTTTAGAGGCGATATAGGTTTGCTGCAAGGTGGGCTTGATTGGCTTGAAGAGTACACAAACAAACCCGTACTTGGCGTATTACCTTATTTGCACGACCTCGCGCTTGATGCTGAAGACGCCGTCGCAATTGATAATAACGTAACCAACGCCACAATTAATATTGCAGTGCTGCTTGTACCACACATTAGTAACCATACTGATTTTGATGCACTGCGCCTGCACCCAAACATTAATATAAATTATGTGCGCCACACGCAAACGATCCCAGACGTTGATCTGATAATTCTCCCAGGCAGTAAAAATGTGCTGGGCGATTTAACCTTTTTGAAAAATGAAGGCTGGGACACTCAAATTAAGCGCCACTTACGCTATGGTGGCAAAGTACTTGGCATTTGTGGCGGCATGCAAATGCTGGGCAATACGCTCAACGATCCCGATGGTATTGAGTCATCATTAAAGCAAGTAAATGGGCTTGCTCTATGCGACTTTGAAACCACGCTAACAGCGCAAAAAGTATTAACTAAAATAACCGCTACACTGCTTTTAAATAACCAACAAACACCGTGTAGTGGTTACGAAATACATGCAGGAATTAGCCAAGGTGCAGCGCTTAATAAGCCGTTTATAACCTTTAATAAAAACCACCCAAATGGCTTTAAAACAGATGGCTTTATTAGCGATGATAATGCCATTGCAGGCACCTATTTACATGGCTTGTTTGATGAAGCCGATGCTACATCGCAAATTTTAAAATGGGTAAAACCAGGCGCCTCAATTAATCCAATTAGTATTGCCACTCATCGCGAGCAGCAGTTAGAACGATTAGCAACCATGTGCGAAACGCATTTAAATATACAGCAAATTATCTCGATTTATGAAGGGCACAATAATGACTGAACAAAACAACGATAAACACCAAAAACGCCAACAAAAAGTAAAAGAACAAGTGGATGCGCGTGTTGCTGCAGCACAAGATGTAAAAGGTATTTTTCAGGTTATTACGGGTAATGGTAAAGGTAAATCAACCTCAGGTTTTGGCGTTGTAGCTCGCTGTGTTGGGCATGGTAAAAAAGCAGCCGTTTGCCAATATATTAAAGGTACTTGGGAATGTGGCGAGCGTAATTTATTACAAGGTGCAGGCGTTGAGTTTGTTGTAATGAACACCGGTTTTACCTGGGATACGCAAAATAAAGAAGCCGATACCGCAGCCGCGCAAGCAACATGGCAAGAGTCAAAACGCATGCTTGCTGATAGCAGTATTGATTTAGTATTACTCGATGAGCTTACGTATATGGTGACCTACGGCTACGTTGATTTAGATGAAGTAGTAACAGCGCTTAATAACCGCCCGCCAATGCAGTCAGTTATTATTACCGGGCGTGCAGCGCACCGTACTTTAACCGACCTTGCCGACACCGTAAGCGAAGTACGTAATGTAAAACACGCATTCGACTCAGGCATAAAAGCGCTCGAAGGGTTTGATTACTAATGTTTAAAGCGTTTTTTATTGGGCTGCTGCTTTTTAGTGTATCGGGCAGTGCACTTGCAGAGCAGACCAAGGATTCTAAAAAACTGCGAATAATCGCGCTTGCACCACATATAGTCGAAAACCTATTTGCCATAGGGGCGGGCGATAATATTGTGGGCACGGTTGATTACGCCGACTACCCAAGTGAAGCCCAAAGTATTGAGCGCATAGGGGGTTATTACGGCATCTCGCTTGAAAAAGTATTGGCGCTTAAACCCGACTTAGTAATTGCGTGGAAAAGCGGAAATCAAAGCGAAGATTTAGCCCAAATAGAGCGCCTTGGCATAAAAGTATATTTAAGTAACCCGACCACAATCGCTGGTGTAGCCGACGAGTTACTTACTTTTGGTGAATTTACAGGGAACATTAAGCAAAGCCAGCAAGCGGCAAATGCATTTAAACATAAGCTAAATGGTATTGTTAAAAGCCAGCAAGATAAAAAAAATATTACCGGGTTTTATCAGTTATGGGCTGAGCCCATGATGACAGTAAGTAAAAATACATGGATAAGCCAACTGATTGAAACATGCCATGTAAGTAATGTATTTGCACAGAGCGTTACAGATTACCCACAAATTAGTATCGAAAATGTCATTGTTACTAAGCCACAAGTTATTATTATCCCTGATGAAAAATCAAAAACACCACAGCCGGTTGTTAATTGGCAAAAATGGCCAGAAGTGCCAGCAGTTAAAAATGATCAATTTATTAGCGTAAATGCTGATTTATTACATCGTTTTACTCCGCGGATGCTAGATGGACTCGCGGATATGTGTGATAAAATAGACGCATCACGTAAACAGATTAAGAGTACACAATGAGCGATTGGGCTACATTTTTAGAAAGTGAATTACAGCAACCTTACATGCAGGAAACGTTAGAGTATGTGGCTAATCGCCGCAATGAAGGTGTTGCTGTTTATCCGCCTGAACCTCAAGTATTTAGTGCTTTTGATGCCACAGCACTAAATGACATCCGCGTTGTAATTTTAGGACAAGACCCATACCACGGAGAAGGGCAAGCGCATGGCTTGTGTTTTTCGGTATTGCCTGATGTAAAAAAGCTGCCGCCGTCGCTTAAAAATATGTACAAAGAGTTAGCTACCGATATCAGCGGTTTTGCTGTTCCTGAACACGGGTACCTGCAAAGTTGGGCAGATCAGGGTGTATTTCTACTCAATACAGTATTGACCGTTGAGCAAGGGCAAGCGCATTCTCACAAGCATTTAGGATGGGAGCAATTTACCGATAATGTAATAGCGCATATTAATAAGCACTGCGAAGGTGTGGTATTTATTTTATGGGGTGCACATGCACAAAAAAAAGGTAAAGGCATAGATAGCGCTCGCCATCATATTTTAAAAGGGCCGCACCCATCGCCGCTTTCGGCGCATAGAGGCTTTTTTGGCTGTCAGCATTTTTCAAAAACGAATGAGCTATTACTAGCTCAAGATGAAAAACTGATTAACTGGCAGGTGTAAATAACCTGATGTAATGGTCTCCTCCCTATACGGCATCTATGTGCCATGATTAAAGTGGTTACAATAATCAAAGGGAGAAGACCAAAATGAAGATTACAACAATTGGTTTAGATATAGCAAAA